>JBAXCM010000016.1:0-22624 GCA_037141475.1 Verrucomicrobiota bacterium
GATGCGCACAATCACTTCGGTTTTGCCGGATTTTTTCACAGGTTTTTCGAGTTCGATGGCATGGCGGTCGACGCTGATACCTGCGGCTTCGAGTTCCTTGTGAATGTCCATGTTGGTGACCGAGCCGAAGGCCTTGCCGCCTTGGCCAGTGGACAAAGTGAACTTGGGCTTGAGCTTGGAGATGCGAGTGGCGAGTTCTTGGGCGGCGGCCAATTCAACGGCCTCGCGGCGGGCCCGGGAAACTTTGAGAGCTTCAACATGGCGCAAATTGGCGCGGCTGGCTTCATACGCCTTGCCCTGTGGAATGAGGAAATTGCGGGCATAGCCAGCGCGGACTTTGACGACATCGGCTTCCAGGCCGAGGCCTTCGATTTTTTCTTTGAGGATGACTTGTGCGTTGGCCATGGGAGTGGGAGGTAAATTTGCGGGACGGCGGTTTAGCCCAGCCTGCGAGCCCGGTCAAGAAGAATGCGGCCGGAAAGTGCCACAAATTTTGAAGGGCACCTGCCAAGTGATCTGATGAGTCCGGCACAGAGGTCGATTCAGTGCTGCCCCTCACTCAGCGGTCGCTTCAAATACTCCGCATCACGCAGTTTTCTCAAATATTCCATATATCGGCGTTGGGTCTCCAGATCGGCATTGTCTGGAGGGCGCTGACCTACAGCCAGCACGGGCTGCGGGGTGGCGTTGCCAGTGCCAGTGCCAGTGCCATATTTTGTCCATGGGCCATTGGGCACTTGGGCGGCCTCGACAAATCTCCAGTGGACTTTTTTTCCAGATTCCAAACTGAGGTAATCGCGCACCGCCGGGGAAATATCCAAGCCGGCGGAACCATTCTTCGTCGTCTGAGGCGGTTTGCTGCCGAATACATACTCCCAGTCGTCGGTCACCCACGGGCCGCAGTCCTCCCACTGTGCGTAACAACTGCGGCTGCCATTGTAAATTTGCAACCAGCGGTCCTTGCAAACCGTCACGCCGGGCTCGGGGTGCATCCGTGCGAACCACGGAATGACGCGCGACGCCTCAGTTTTGTGCTGGCGGCCGCTCACCACATCATTGTACGGCAACGCCACGTAAAATGGATTGAGTTTGGGTACAAAGTCCTTAGGTCGAAATTCCCCACTGGCAAAATTGGCAATCCGCTTCGCCGGTTCCGGATCGTCATATCCACCGTAATTGGCCATCCAATTCCCGTCCCATGAAGATTTAAGATTAGCCACCGGATTGCGGTCCGATGCCTGCTCACCAATCCAAAACAGCGTGATCGTCACGTGCAGCCGCCATGGATAGAGAGCCCCGGTCGAGGCCGACACCACCGGACTCGCCGGCGCAACAGGGGCCGCCGGGCGACTCCCCGTAGGCACCAGCACCCGCGGCACGCCGGCCTGAGACGCCTCCGCAGGCTGGGCGCACCCATCACCTGCCGCAAGCACCAGCGACAACATGAGCAAAGGACAAAAAATTGGCTGGGACATCAAAAGCAACATCGGATGCGCCATGGCTTCACAGCGTTTTTGGGGGGGGCAAGCATCGCCATTTCCCCGCCACGTGCAAGCAAAACGTGATCCCGCTTTAGCAGGAGAACCGGTGCTCCACCCATTTCCAGCTGTCGTTTCAAGCACAAACATGCGGGCTGCCATCCCTTCAGTCACAGCAGCCAAGCATTGAGCACCTTGCCGAGGCGGCATCCGTCCGGGGCTTCATCGATCATGCCGCGGCGCAGCCAACCGTCATTCCACTCGACCCAAAGGGCGCGGCCCGGGTGCATGAACGAACCGGTGTTGATGATCAAGCGGCCGGCTTTTCGCCAGCAACCATGACGATGAAAATGCCCCACGACCAAGACCTCCGCCTGTGGAAAATAACATTTGCAGAAGTCCGCCCCTGCCGCAGCCTGAGTCCACCAAGCTTGCAGAATGCGCAGCGCCCGTTGCGGTGGATAGACAGCATCTCGAACTTGTTGCCAAAGTCGGCGACCAAACGGCTTCTCCTGTGTGGGCAGGGCACGGGCAATTGCACGGGCCAAGCACAGCCGTTGCACCGCATCAGTGGTGGCCAGCGGGTAGTTGCTCCACAAATCAAGCACCCGCTGGCGGTTGGCGAGCACCTCGCGCTTCCACGGCGAGCCGTCGGGCATCAAGGCGTCGCCATGAGTGACAATGATCCGGCCACCGGCCAACTCCACCCAACCCGGGCCGGGCCAACTGGGGTCGTGATTGCCGGGGAGAAAAACCGTCGCGCAGCCTTCTTCCGCGCACAGGTGGCGCAATTCTTCTAACATTTCAGCCGACCGTTTGGTCACCGCGATCGTCAGTTCCTGCCAGGTGTCACCATTGAAGATGACGGTGCCGGCTCCCGCCACCAGAGGCCGCAAGTCGGACACCCGGGCGATGCGTGACACTTGATGCGCCAGATGCAAATCCGAAAGGATGCGCACGGGTTGCTTGAGCGTGGAATCCATGGCTGACTCCACGATGCCGGAAGAAGGGTGCATCATTTTCACGGGTTCGATTGAGGGCCTGCTGCCCGCTGGCGCACTGCCTCGAATAAACATACCCCTGCCGCAACGGAAACATTGAGACATTCAACCTTGCCAGCCATCGGGATGACTGCCAAAAAATCACAGTTTTCTTCGGTGAGGCGGCGCATTCCTTTTTCCTCGGCCCCCAGCACGAGGGCCAACGGGCCTTGCAGGTCCGTTTGGTAAATCGACTTTGTGGCGCGCTCGGAGGTGCCAACCAGCCACAAGCCAGCGGCTTTGAGTTTTTCCATGGTGCGGGCCAGATTGGTCACCTGGGCGAACGGGACGTAATCGGCGGCACCTACCGACACTCGGCGCACGGTCTCGGTGATGCCCACCGCCTTGTCTTTGGTGGTGACCACCGCATGCACCCCGGCGGCATCCGCCGTGCGCAAAATTGCGCCTAGATTGTGCGGGTCTTGCACGCAATCGAGAACCAACACGAAGGGTTTTGCCTGCGCCGCCACGATCGCCAGCAACTCATCCTCATCCAGTGCCGGAGTGATTTTTTCGATGGCTTGGACGTGGCGATTCTCACGTGCCTGACGCTCGTGCGGAGCGGGACGCCCCTGCGAAGGGAAATTTCCATGCGGACGGGGTTTCATCGGCGAAACCCATATCGGCGTGTTCCCTGCAAGTCGAGCGCAATCAGGACTCTAAAAATGCAAGGCACGACGCATGCCAACTGTCGTGCCAAGAATGTGAGTGATCGAGCGAAGCTCTGCGCGAAATGCCGGGCCTACTTGGGCTTTGTCTCGAGCGTCTCACCGATGCCGCAGTCGATATTCTGACCGCCAGTCGTCTGGTGGCAATGGATGGCGATGGAATTTTTGCCGGGGGTGAGTAATTTGACGGCGTCGGGCGAGAGTGGGAAGGCTTCGTACGACGTGTTATATCCGGTGAGGGAGGCGGCAAGTTTGCCATTGAGAAAGATCTCGGCGTCCTCGTCGTGGAACACACTGAGACACAGCTTGGGGGGCACGGTCTGCAACTCGAAGCTGCGGCGAATCCAAATGTCCGCACTCGTCCAAGGCGTGGCCGATTGGATCGTGCCAAACGAAGCCGCCCCTTCCTTCCATGTGGAGTCGTCAAATCCCGCCGCCTGCCAGCCATCCGCAGGTTTTTGGATCGTGTACTTCCACATCACCTTCACGCCTTGCTCGGCGCTCGGAACGAGCACCTTGGGTGCGACCTGCGGTTGATAGAGCAAAGCGGCAGCCTCGGCCGCGCGGGTGGCGTCGAACTTAATCTGCTCGCGGTCATAGGTCATCATGCCGTTGACCTCGACTTCCACGTCCGACGTCTGGGTGTACACTGCGGCTGAGAGGCCCTTGGCGATGAGGGGGCGCATCCGGGTGAGCAAGCCGACGTAAGCCTCGGTGGCTTCTGCGGGTGTCTTGAAACTCACATAGCCCCAAGCGCCGGCGTCCTTCCAGATGTGGTCCTTGACCGGCCGGCCCAATCCGCCGAATTCACCGAGCACCGCAGCCCGGGTGGGCTCGAGGGCGGGCATCCCTGGCCCTGGGTAGTTGTGCATATCCATCACATCGCCGCACTTCATGTCCGTCCAGCCGCTGGCATTGTTGACAAGCCTGTTAGGATCGCGCTGTTTGACCATTTGGGTGAGGCGCGGGGTGTCATATTGCCCCCAGCCTTCGTTGAAAACCACCCACATGATGATGGACGGATGGTTTTCGAGGGAGTCGATCATTTCATTGAGTTCGCGCTCAAAGTTCGGGCGTTTATCCTCCGGGTTGCCACCGGCTGGCATGTCCTGCCAGATGAGCAAGCCCAACTTATCGGCCCAATAGTACATGCGGTCCGGCTCGACCTTGACGTGTTTGCGGAGCATGTTGCAGCCGAGTTGTTTGGTGACCTCCAGATCGTACTTCAAGGCGGCATCGGTGGGGGCGGTGTAGAGGCCATCGGGCCAGAACCCTTGGTCCAGCGGGCCATACTGGAAGAGCGGCTTATTATTGAGGGCAAGGCGATTGACGCCGGCTTCGTCCTTGAGCAGGGAAATTTTGCGCATCCCGAAGTAGCCCGTGAACGCGTCTGTGGATTTGTCATCCGTCAGGCTCACCTGCAAGTCATAGAGAAACGGCTTGTCTGGGGACCACAACTTGGGGCTCTTGAGCTTGAGGACTAGCTCCTCGCCGGGCTTGCCGCTGGCTCTGGACGCCACCTCGCCGTCAGCCAGAGCGATGACTTTGACCAGCGCGTTGGCACTGGCCCCGGTGGCCTTGATTTTTACTTTCACCTGTTCCTGATCCAAGTCCGGGATGGCGGTGTACGAGGCGATGTGGGATGGGGCGACGGGTTCGAGCCAGACGGTGCGCCAAATGCCCGATGTGGCGGTGTACATGATGCCACCGGGGTTGAGCACCTGTTTGCCGTGCGGTTGGCCGGCATCGGTCGGGTCCCACACCGAGACGACGATTTCCTGGTTGCCGGAAGCGTTCAATGCCTCGGTGATGTCACAACCGAACGGGTTGTAGCCGCCGGTGTGCTTGCCCACTTCCTTGCCGTTGACGGATACGACACAATCCCAATCGACCGCACCGAAATTGAGCATCACCCGCTGGCCTTGCCATGTCTTGGGGATTTCCACCGAGCGCTTGTACCAGACGCGCTCCTCAGGTTTGACGATATGGCCGACGCCAGAAAGCGCCGATTCGACGGGATAGGGGACCAGGATTTTTTTATCAAAAGTGGCGGGTTTGGCATCATCCTTCTTGGTGATTGCCAATTCCCAGAGGCCGTTGAGGTTGACCCAGTCCTTGCGGACCATCTGCGGACGCGGATACTCCGCCAGAGCGTTGTTAGGCGACACATCCTTGGCCCAGCGGGTCATGATATGCCCAGGCACCGGGGCCCACTCCGCAGCCACCGCGATGGATCCGCCAGCCAATGCCAGCAACAGGCCGAAACTCGTGGCAAGGTAATTTTTTGGCAAATCGCGGGTGACGGCGCAGCACGGGACGGCCGCCGGTTTGGATAACATCGATAGCAATTTCATGGTCGGGTTGGGGGTGGATGGACTGGACCTCTACGCTACTTTATGGCAAAATCCATCACATATTATTTCCACACAGGTAAGCCGTGGATCTCAATTTGCCTTCATGACGTAGCAGCCGAAAACGCCGCCAGCTTGGCTGTTGCCGACTGGTTGGAATTTAACGGTGACCTTCGTCTTGCCTTCGAGCAAGTCAGCTGGCAGCGGGTATTCCCTGTCGAAAAACGCGTCGGGTTTCTCACCTTTGAGTTGTTCGGTGGCGATTTTTCGGCCATCGACGAGGATGTCGAAAGTTCGCCCGCCGTCAGATCCCCAATAGCAGCAGCTGAGCACCTGCGCCTGCCCGGCAAGCACTTTCAGATCATACTGGAACGAGCCGCCTGCATCACAGTGGCGCCAGCGGCGGCCGTTGTGATCGCCTGCCGCCGACTTTTCGCCATGGAAATTGTGATCGCGTTCGGCTTGGTCGAAAAATTCCAACCCATCCACACGACGGGCGTCCAGCAACCGCTGGCGCTCCCTTTCAGCCTTGGTTTCAGCTTCCTTCGCCGCCCAGCGTGCGTCATCGTAAACATCCCAATACACGGTGTATGGTTCCTTGTATTGCTGGTAAAACGGCACGAATATCGTGTCGCCCGATGCCTTGTCAAACGAGGTCCGGAAGACCGCCGCCGGAGCGAGAAACGTGTTAGGCTTGCCGGCCACAGGCTTCAAATCGGCGAGCACCCGGGCGATCTCGCCACGGATGACCGATACGGGATTGTCCTTGGTGGTGCGGGCACACAGCACCAGCGGGCCGTAGAGGACGGCAGCCTTGTTCGGATCATCGCGGAACGCCTCGAAGCGCAGACTGAAGGGCATCGCCAACTCGATGGTGTCGCCGGTGGACCATGTGCGCTCAAGACGAATGAAACTGCCGGGCCGGGTGGTGATTTGTTGGGGTTGGCCGTTGACCTTGACGGTGAATCCATGGGTGGCCCAGGACGGGTAGCGCAGGTGGATGGCCATGGCGACGGGCTTGTCGGCGGTGATTTTGAGGGTTGTCGCCTGTTCGTCGGGATAGCGGGTGGTTTGCACGACGTTGATGCCCTTGTCCTTCCACGCCAACTCGCTGGCTAAGAATAGATTCACATACAAGTCCCGCTCACTGTGGAAATAGATGGAATCGCCATACTTCGACTGGCTTTCCATACCGGTGCCGGTGCAACACCAAAACGAATTATCGGGGGTACCGAAGCGGCTTGGGCGTTCAGATCCGGGGCGCAGCGGCATGTAGTAGAGGACCATGCCATTGTCCGGGTTTTGCTGGGGGAGAATGTGGTTATAGAGGGCCCTCTCATAAAAATCAGCGTACTCGGCCTTGGGCTCCCATTCGAGGAGATGGCGGGTGAGTTTGAGCATGTTGTAGGTGTTGCAGGTTTCGGTTGGGCTGGGACCGATATATTTTGAGAGGTGCTCCTTGGGCGAGAATCCTTCGCCGTCACTGTTGCCACCGATGACGTAGGAGCGCTCTCGCGTCACCACGTTCCAGAAAAACTCGCAACCCTTGCGATACGATGGATCCGCCGTGAATTCATATTCAATGGCCATCCCAATGAATTTCGGAAACTGAGTGTTGGCATGCAGGCCGGTGAGCTTGTCCTCGCCTTGGATCGCCGGATCGAGCACCGAGTGATGATTGAAGCGGATGGCGAGTTGCAGGTATTTCGGATTGCCAGTCGCGCCGTAGAGGTTGGCCAATATCTCATTCATGCCGCCATGCTCACAATTGAGCATCGCCTGCATCTGCGGGTCGCTCAATTGCCCCATGCGCGAGGCCACCCAGCCGATCGCCTTCTCCAACACCTCCAGCGCCTGCCGATTGCCGCAAAGTTGGTATTGATCGAGCAGGCCGGCGTAGATTTTATGCAACGTGTACCAAGGTGCCCAAACCCCCTTGCAGGCGACCACCCGGTCGATGAGCTCCTCCGGATAGGCACTGAGATAGCCACTGGCAAACTTCGCCTGGCACTCGGCTATGCCGGCCACCACTTGCGCCGCTTGCCGCTTGAAATTCTCGTCGCCGCTGCTTTGGTAGGCCAGCGCGCAACCGGACAAGTAATGCCCGACGGCATGGCCGCGCAGCTCGCACTCGGGTGCTTCCCACCCGCCGTACGGCTTGGCGGTGGTGGGAATGGCGGCGGTCAAGCGAAACGTGTGGAGCAAGCGGCCGGGCTCAAGGCTCAGCAGGTATTTCCCGTTCATGTCCTCGGCGTGCTTGAAAGGCCCGTCGAGAAGCTTGACGTCACTCAGGCTGAACGCCCGTACCTTGAACTCGGCCTTGGGGGGAACCTCTGCCGCACCCGCCGCGTGAATGGCGAAACAGCTGAGGACGGTCAACGGATGGATGATGGATTTGGACGGGTGTTGCATGATCGTGCGCGAGGGGCAGTTGATTTGACAGGGGCCCCCGGAAGGGCGACAAATGGAGGACCATTGAGCGTGAGCCTCAGGCGACAAATGCCATGAACCCACCCGCCGCGGAAAGCCTCGATTGCTGGCATTCGCAAGATCACCAATCCATTGCGCAAAATGAACAATCGCTTCTAACGCCTAGAAACTTCTTGCCGCGGCGGATCTCATTGGCATTATCCGCTGCGAGTCGATTCGCGTTGATATCGTCAGGCTAACCCACCTTTCCCTGCATGCCCCTGCTACTAACCACCCAGATGGATATTTGGAAAATCCTGACAGAAACCCAAGAGCGGGTCGAGCTTTTCGGCCTCCTTGTCGGGCTCCTTTTTCTGCTGGCAGTCGTCTTAGTCATTGGCTTCTACCGGGGGCAGCGAGCTAGGGTTCTAAGTGACGGGCTCGACGTCGCACGCCACCAAACCGCGTCCGAAATGACCGCCTTGCTCAAGTCCATCCTCGAGAGCCCACAAAGCGTCGTGATCTTCGCCCTCGACCCCTCCTACCGCTACCTGCAATTTACCAACGCCCACAAGGAAACCATCAAAAAAATCTGGGGCGTGGACATCCAAACCGGGATGAACATGCTCGACGTCATCGGCGACCCTGACCAACGCAGCAAGGCGAAATCCAATTTTGACCGCACTCTGGCGGGCGAGTGGCTGATGCTCATCGAGGAGTACGGCGACGAAAAGAATCGCACGTTTTACGAAGACCGCTACAGTCCGATCATGGATCATGAGGGCAAGGTCACCGGGTTGACGGTGTTTGTTCTCGACATCTCCGACCGCATGCGCATCGAGGAGGAACTCAGGCACAGCCTTCAAAATGCCGAGCAACTCGCATTCAAGGCGGAGCAGGGAAGCCGGGCGAGGATCGAGTTTCTCTCGGTCATGAACCATGAGCTGCGCACTCCCCTCAACGGGATTCTGGGCGTTGTGGAGATCCTCAAACTAACTAAACTAGACAACGACCAGCAGGAACTTGTGCAGATCATCCATGACAACGGCGAACACCTCCTCGGCATGGTCAATAACATCTTGGATTTCTCCTGCATTGATAAGGATATTGAGGGCATCGGGTTGGATTCCGAACAAGTCCTGCTCCGCGACTTCCTGGCTACTTGCTGTGAGGTCATCCTGGAGTGCGCGTTGAAAAAAGGCCTCCAGTTTCAATGCGAAACATCTCCCGACGCACCGATACACATCACGGGTGATGCCCGACGAATCCGCCAAATTCTCACCCTTTTACTCCATAATGCCGTCAAGTTTACGGCTCACGGCTCGGTGGTCATGCGGGTCTCCGCAGCCCGCGAAGGTGACCGGCAATTTGTGGATTTCGCCGTCAAGGATACCGGCCCGGGAATCCCCCCGGAAATACTCGAACGGCTCTTCAAGCCCTTCGTCCAAGCAGACTCATCCTACCGCCGTCCCTTTGAAGGGGCCGGCTTGGGACTCGCACTTTCCAAGCGACTTGCCGAGGCCATGCAAGGAACCATCACCGTGGACTCAGCTCCCGGGCTGGGCAGCACTTTCACTTTACGGCTGCCGCTGGCTTGAGTGCTATCGCTCTTCAGCCACTCGAACCGCTGCCCAAGGACCCAGTATTCAATAATTTAATCACCCCCATCTCGATTTATGAAACGATTGTTGCCGCTAAGCACCCTAGTCATCGCCATTGTGAGCTCCGTCGGAGGATGTGATCGCCACCACGAAGCTCCACCCATTCTCCCCGGTGCGAAGGGACATTTCTACGAGAAGATTGCCCAACCGCCGGGTGGGGTGGATGTGGTCAACGTGGATGTGGTTGCTCGCGTCGAGGATGTGACGCACGCACAACCCCAGCCACCGACGACGAGCAGGGTTCTTCAGGCGGGCACCGGCAGTCGCTTTCTCATTGTGGTGGATTTCAACAAGAAACCGGTCGGCGATTGCTCGATGGAGATTTACAGCAGCACCGGGAAAGTCGAATGGTTTCATGCGCGGACGTTGAGCATAGATAATGTGAGCAAGAAGTGCTGGGGTTCATGGATGGGGCAAGGAAAGGACACTTTCCCTGATGGACCCTATCAGGCACGACTCAAGATCGGGAAGGACGAGGTCCTGCGAATCAATTGGCACATTGGCGATCCCAAACCCTAACCACCAGCCGACGCTGGATTGGAAATGTGGCGAACAATGTCACTGGTGCGAACGCTGGCACGCGATGGCAGATGGAATCACGATCACCATTGGGACTGGTTGGACAGACGTAATCACGCGGGGCTCGGCTGGCTTTGGCGAGCGATTTTCGGCGAGGGCTTTCGCTGACTTTTGGCACAGACAGCCCCCAAGGTTCACGTTGTTAGCGCGGTGCCCCCGCGAATTTCCAATGGGTTAGCCAACATAACTGCTACACTCGGTAGTTTCTACTGGCTAGGTTTTGAAACATCAGATCATTCATCTGATAAGAAGCGCCTTGCTTTGCCCGGCGCACAGCATCAAATGTGATTTGTTAGGCAAGTCGGCTTACATAGCTTGGTCTCGTACTTCAGTCGCGCTTCCGGAACACAAAGATTCCGAGAACAAGAAGCCCTGTTCCGATCGTCAGGCAGGTGATGCCCGAAACCAACGCCGGTGTCCTCTGTTCCGTTACCACTCGGTCAATGGTTCCACCGTGTGAGTAGTACTGTGAGGAACTGGTGGTCAAGAACATGAAGCCAGCGATGTACAGAGATATGACGCAGAGACCGAGAAGCCAGAGTAGTGGATTTTTCATGATGTGAGTGTGGCAATGCACGTCTAACGGTTGTGTCGAACGGTTGGTGGGTTGACTGGGTTGCACGACCGATGGGTTAATTGGGTACACGACCGGCCGTGTAACAGGGGGCAAAACCTACCCGGATCGGTACTTTTCTGAGATATTTCGTTCAACGAGATCAATTTGAGGCAGCCGGAGGGGAGCTGACAAGGAGAAAGTAAAGGAAGAAAAGCTGAAACCTGAGATAGGGGGAAGACGAAAGACTGCAAGATGCCATCGATCCGTCAAAGCTCAATTCAAAATCATAAATCAAGAATTCTCTTTTCTTCTTCTAGCCTGATACCATGCAGAGGACTGGGTCTGGGGGGCGTTGTGGAAATTGGGGTCCATGAGGAGGAAGAGGAGGGCAGTGAGGGACTAGAGGGCGGCGTAAACGAGGTCCTTTTGCGCTTGCCCTAACATAGCCACTCAGTCGGCCGGGGTGAAAAGGGCCCAGGTGCGGCCGCCGGCGGGAATGACGACTTCGATTGTTAGGTCGTCGGTGCGATCCAGCGGCAGGGTCGTGGGTGTTGAGCCGTTGACGGATACCAGAGACTTACCGGTGAGGCTGGCATAGTGCAGGGGAACGCGGATTGTGCGGGTGATTTCTGTGTTCAGCGGATTGTAAAACATGGCCAGGGCCTTCTCCTTGCCTTGCGGGTTGACGTGGACAAAGCCATCCCAGTCGCGGCCATCGGGACGGCGCATGTGGATTAGGTCGGCATCCAACACCTCGCGGTGGGATTTGTAGAAGGTGATCCATTTTTTCACAAGGGCTTTGGTCTCATCGGTGTCGTAGATGCGTGGGCCGCGGTAGCAAGCTTGGACGCCTGCGCCGAAAAGGTTGGCGAGGCGGGTTTCGTAGTGCGGCAGGTGGTCTTTGAGGGGTTCGATGGTGGCGGCGGCACCGCCGCCATGGTATTGGGTGAGCGGGACCATCATCCATCCCATCGAAGGGGTTTTCTCCCAGGTGCCGTCATAGACGTTTTGGCGCTCGATGATTTCCTGGTCCGCACGCGGCAGCGACCAATTGGTTTCCTTGTAGTTCATGCCGCACTTGCTGCCGCCATTGAGGAAATACCAATCGGGAATATTCAGATAGATGCCGTTGGCCCGGCACCATTTGTAAAAATCGGCGATGGCCTGATACTGGACCCACTGGGAGTCCTCCAACCCGTGATGCAGCGGGTGATCGGTGGCGGCACAGGTATCCCCCGGGTACGATCCGTCGTGTTCAAGCATGGCAAAGCTGGTTTGTGTGATGAAGGATTTCAGTTGTGTTAGATAGTCCTGGCCCCACTTTGCGCCGAGGCAGGGCATCACGCCAAAGCGGACGCGGTTACCGGGGCCTCGACAGTTGTCGGCCGCGGTGGCGGCACCGCGCGAGGCCAGCAGCGAGTAGGCTCCCAACACGACACCCTTGGTGGCTGCGTAATCGGACAATTCCTTGTAGGTTGCCTGATATTTTGGATCGGGATTTTCCATATTCAAACCGCTGCCGAACGAAAGGATGATCATTTCCACACCGACCTCGGCGGCTTGGTCGATGATCGCGTGGATCGCTGCGGGGTCGCTGGAAACCAAGTGGATCATCACTGGATTTTCCTGGGTCCATGGTGCGATGATGCGGTACATCCGGCGTTGGGCGAGGCCGCGGCGTTCGCGCTCGCTGCTGTCGAGCATCAACTCGAAGGTGCGGATCGAGGTGAATACTTTATTAGGTGCCAGATCGATGTCCGGGCCAAACTCTGGTGCCGCCTCGAGCAGGGTTGGGGTCTTTTCCTCATAATTGACCTGGGTGTGATAGTCCGGGTCCAGTCCGAGATGAACGGCGCGCTGGTTAGCGCCCTTGCCGGTCATGTTCATGCAGGCATAATCCGTCTCGACGTAGAGGTTGGGAGACTCCCACCGCGGGTTTTCCTCGGTGGAACTTTCGTTTTCGGCGATTTTCAAGGTTTCGACCACGGTTTTGTTGATCCGCACCGAGGTGTTAGACAGATTGTGGAAGGTCAGCCATTTTTCCATCAGCGGGATGCCATCGTAAATGGCATAATGCAGATGAATTTCCGGCAGGCCGGGTCGTGGCGGGGCGATGCTGCCCGCCGCTGCCGGTGCCTGGAAGCGCAGGGTCACTTGTTTGCCGGGAGGCGGCCATGGCAGGTCCTTGGCCAGCCACGCCGGGCGCTTTTTCCACTCCAAGCGCGGGGCCATGGGGACGTCCTTCCATTCCACAAACCGATAGGCCGCCGGATCCGCATGCAATCCGTCGAGCCATTCCGGTTTCAGAAAATTCAGTGTCGGTTGTCCTGTGAGGCCGCCGATGGCGTAGGTGGTGCCGTTCAACGTGACACGGGCTTCCGGGCCGACAGCGCGCAGGAGCTGCTCGCCAGTCACCCGGTTGAGATAGTCCACAGTGGCGGCATTGGGGGCTAGCCGGAGCGTGCGGCGGACGAGGCCGTTATCGAGCACCAGTTGATTGTTAGATGGATCGATGGTGACCTGCGCCTTGAAGGATGATGGGTTGATCAACCAGTCAGGGCTCGGCGGGGCGGGTGCGGCATCCACTGCGGAGGCAGGCAAAGCTGCGGCTAGCGTGAGCGCGGCGGCTAGAGAAATGAGATCATCGAAAAGCGCGGATTTCATCTGACTGAATACTTTGATTGCTGGTTGAATTGTTTCATTAGGATTCATGGGATGAATGAGCCACTCTTGGGGTTGGTGTGGGCAGATGAGCCATTTCTGTGTGTGCAGGCAATACCCCATTCTTCTGGCAACGGATGGCTGGCAATTTTCGCATCGCAATTTCGCGCTTGGAAATCGCTGCTCGGCGGTCGATGCTCGGCGCATGTCCCAACCTCACATTGACGTGCGCTACGTCGCGAACCTCGCCCGCTTGGAACTCAGCGACGAGGAAATCGCCACGTTCCAGCCGCAACTTGATGCCATCCTCGGCCACGTCGAGACGCTCTCCCAACTCGATGTGGACGGCATCGAGCCGAGCGCCCACGCCGTGCCGGTTTTCGGACGGATGCGTGCCGATGAGCCGCACACCAGCCTGCCACTCTCGGCCGTGCTGCAGAATGCTCCAGACCAGTCGCAAGGGCAAATTCGCGTGCCTAAGGTGGTTGCCGACGCCTGAGCCGATCTAACATCCTTCCCCAAATGACCCTCAGTTCCCTCCGCCAGCAACTTCTCGCCGGGCAAACGACATCCGCTGCTATTCTTTCCGGGCTTGCCGGGGAGATTGCCGCGCGGGACGGCCGCACCGGTGCCTACCTTAGCCAAGATCTGGAAGCCGCGATGGCCGAGGCCGCACAGGCGGATCTGACGCTGCCCTTGGGCGGGATCCCCATTGCCATCAAGGATAACATCAACGTGCTCGGTCAGCCCTGCACCTGCGGGTCTCGGTTTTTAGCGGAAAACTACCGCTCGCCCTATGACGCCACGGTCATCCGTAAGCTGCGGGCAGCCGGAGCGATCCCTTTTGGGCGCATGAATCTCGACGAATTTGCGATGGGTTCCTCGAACGAAAACTCCGCCTTGCAGACGACCCGCAACCCTCATGATCCCGAGCGGATTCCCGGCGGATCGTCGGGCGGACCTGCTGCCGCCGTGGCCGACTTCACAGCCATCGCCGCCCTCGGGTCGGACACCGGTGGCTCGATCCGCCAGCCCGCATCCCATTGCGGCGTGGTCGGCCTGAAGCCGTCCTATGGCCGCGTTTCGCGCTATGGCTTGGTCGCCTTCGCCTCGTCGCTGGACCAGGTCGGGCCGCTCACCCGAAGCGTGGAGGACGCCGCGAGGATCCTGCAGGTGATCGCCGGGCCGGACCCCCTGGATTCCACCAGCCTGGAGGCACCTGTGCCAGACTACCTCAGTGGGCTCAATGACGGCGTCAAAGGTCTCAGGCTGGGCTTGCCCAAGGAGTACTTTGGCGAGGGCATAGCGCCAGGCGTGCGTCGGCAGGTAGAAGCGGCGGTGCAAGCACTGGCCGCCCAAGGAGCCGAGGTGGTGGACATTTCGCTGCCGCACACGGAATACGCGGTGGCCACCTACTATGTGATTGCCCCGGCCGAGGCGTCATCCAATCTATCGCGCTTCGACGGCATCCGCTATGGCCAGCGAGCCTCCAACCCAGCGGATATCCCCGACCTCTACAAACGCTCGCGCGAAATCGGCTTTGGCCCCGAAGTCAAACGCCGCATCATACTCGGCACCTACGTCCTGTCGTCCGGCTATTACGACGCCTATTACAGCCGCGCCCAGAAAGTGCGCAGCCTGATCCGCCAGGATTTCGAAGCCGCCTTCACCCGCGTCGATGCCATCCTCTCCCCAGTGGCTCCTTCCCCTGCTCGCAAACTAGGCGGCGCTTCCATCGATCCGCTCGACGAGTATCTATCGGATATTTTCACGCTGGCACCCAACCTCGCCGGCATCTGTGCCATTTCCGTTCCCTGTGGCGTCACCGCCTTCGATGGGGCGGCGGCCTTGCCCGTGGGTTTGCAGATTCTCGGGCCGCATTTGGGCGAGGCGATGTTGTTGCGAATCGCCCGGGCCGCTGAATCGCACGAGTGAAAATTTGCGTAAACGATCAATCTTGTTGCGTAGTGTCACCCAACGGATTGCAATCCGCTTCCCGTGAATCCACTTTCCAACCTGCTCCGCCCATGAAGTCCCCCGCGCTCATTGTCCTGCTTACCGTCATCTGCCTCGCCAGTTCCTGCTCCAAGCACCCGACCCGCGAGGGATCTGGGGTTGCAGCCGCCAAGGAACCTCCGGCGAAGGGCTACTGCCTGCCGGCGAGCACGGCGTGGCCGGAGGAGGAATATACCCAATGGATGACCAGTGCGGAATTGCAGTTTTACCAAGATCAAGCGCCTCCGGGCCAATATTTTGCGCACGTCGAGGGCCGGAACAATGCCGGCCTGAGCGAGTATCGCGCGGTGCGTCCGCAGCCCCTGCCGTTAGAGCAGTACGTTGAAGCCGGGATTTTCTGGGGCCAGAACGACAAGAGGCTTTTCGACACAGAACTGCGCCTCCTGCGCGCCGGTTTTATCCGCAAGAGCATGCAGGTGTTTATCGACGCATCCGGCTGCGCCTTGCATCAGTTTGTTTGGCTCCGCCCGGCCGGTACCAAGGCCAGCACCGCTGCCAGCACCCCGGCACCGCCCACCCGAAAACGCGTCACGCAGCCCGACCCGGCCACCCAACCTGCAGTCACCAACCCGCCCGAGCCGCTGCCCAGTGAGGAAACTGCTGCTACCGAGCCAACCCTCTCACCCGCTCCCGCCGCCGGGACCGACCTTGCAAGCGCCGCTGACGAGTCCCCAGCCGAGGAGAAGCTGCCCACAGCCATGGTTGTGCCTCCGAGCGAATTGCGTCCTGCCGCCGAGCCTGAGGCGCCGAACCCGAAAAAATTCACCACCTACACAGTGGTTCACGGTGATATTTTGGAAAGGATTGCACGCCGCCACCACTGCACAGCGGAGGCGATTTTGACGGCCAACGACCTCAAAAATGACAGTCTGCACATCGGCCAAAAACTCAAAATCCCTAAAAAGTAGGTTCTGAATCGCAGCGTGGTTTTAATCCTGGGAAAACGGCGGGGTTATTCTGCAAGGTAGCTGCTGAGGGACTCGCGGAGCGTGCTGCGTGCTCGAAATAACAGGCTCTTGACGGCGGAAACCGAGAGGGATAGGACGTTGGCGATTTCCTCGTATGGCATTTGCTCGTAGCGGCGAAGGACCACGGCGAGGCGTTGGGCCTCCGGGAGCGCGGCGATGGCGGCATCCACGGCGGCTCGGAGTTCTGCTTGGAGCAATTCCGAGTCGGGTTGGCGGTCGGGATTGGCCTCAATCTGGAGGTGGGATGATTCCTCCCGTTCGTCGGACGATACTTCCTTGCGCCGGCTGCGTCGGCGACTTTCGTTAAAGACCAAGTTGCGGGTGATGGTGAACAGGTAGGTCGTGAATTTGGCGTCCGGACGATAGTGTCTGGCGTGTTTCCATAAACGCAAAAATACCTGCTGCGAAATATCCTCCGCCTCCGATGGATTGCCTAACATTTTAGCCACGGTCCCGACCACCGCATCCTGGTGGCGCTCCACCAAGAGCCGAAATGCGGCGTGATCGCCCGCACCAACGCGGGCCATCAGGGCAACATCGAGCGCGTTTTCATCGCCCGGAGATGGCGTCAAATTAGCCTCCATCGTGCGGATGTTGGGTCGGGCACCTCACTTGGCAATTGGGACTGGCCAGGCTAACACTTGCAATCGCTGGCTGCCCCGTCCGGCACGCTCCATGCTTGTCATATCCCTTCGCCATGGTGAGAAAATAAAGGGAAATCCAATGAATCTTCAAAGTTTGCGCATTTCATCTTCCAAGCGTTCAGCCAGCCATTGCTTGATCATCGACTGATAGTTGAGAAAGCGCGAGCGGGCAATCCGTTTGATGCGCGAGAGCATCCGTGGGTCGAAGCGCAGCGTAATGGTGGTGCTTTCGCGGGCGTTGGCCTCGTGCACTGAGGTGGCCATCAACCGGCTGTCCATCTCGTGGGTTTCCCAATAACGCGCTTCGGCGGCTTCGTCGTTGAAATCGGGAATTTCTGCCCAGCGGGTGACGGCTTGCATGGGGGGAGGCTCAGCGGAATTCTGCATATTTTCTGTCGTAAAAACGTTGTTCACATTCCGTCATGTCGCGGGCGGCCACAACCCGGATAACTTTGCCATCGGTCCAAAACGCCACCAGCAAGTGGCGATCGGCCACGGTGCGGCCCAACGCATAATAGCGCGAGGCACCGTCGGAGCGTTCGTGATCCGGCAAAAAGCGCACGCCAAACGGATCCTCAAGAGCTTCCTCAAGCTCGCGTGGCTTGAGGTTGCGGAGGTCGAATTGAACGTCGATAAGGTCGAGTTCCATGCGCGGAAGGATGCAGGTGGAGTGCCACGAACGCAATCATTAAGTCAGCCTAGAGCAGATGTCCCATGCGAAGGCGCTTGGTTTCCAGATATTTGGCGTTGTGTGGATTGGCGGGAATACTGATGGGAATCTGCTCGACAATCTCAAGCCCGTAACCTTCGAGGCCGATCACCTTGCGGGGATTGTTGGTGAGCAGGCGAATGCGCCGGACTCCGAGGTCACAGAGGATTTGGGCACCCATGCCGTAGTCGCGCAAATCTGAACCAAACCCAAGCTTTTCGTTAGCCTCGACGGTATCCAACCCCTGCTCCTGAAGCTTGTAGGCGTGGATTTTGGCAGGCAGCCCGATACCCCGGCCCTCTTGGCGCAAGTACAGCAAGACACCGCCCTCGCTGGCAATGCGCTCCAGCGCGGCGGCCAATTGGTCGCCGCAATCGCATCGCTGCGAGTGAAAAACGTCTCCGGTCAGGCACTCGGAATGCACCCGTACGAGCGTTGGGAACTCTGGATCAATCTCACCACGAGTGAGCGCCAAATGGTGGCTGGCGTCCGTATCGATGCCATAAAGGTGACAAGTGAAATCGCCGAAAGCCGTGGGCATGGCGACGGATTGCTCACGATGCACGAGCTTTTCTGAGCGACGGCGGTATTCAATGAGCTGGGCAATCGTGCAGGCTTTCAAACCATGCCGCTGCTGGTAAGCGCCGAGCTGGCCGACGCGAGCCATCGTGCCATCGTCATTCATGATTTCACAAATGACACCGGCCGCTGGCAGCCCCGCCAAGCGGGCAAGGTCCAAGGCGGCTTCGGTGTGGCCGGCGCGGCGCAATACGCCGCCGGGGCGGGCTTGCAGCGGAAATACATGACCGGGTTTTACAAAGGCCTCGGGTCCCACAGCGGGGTCGGCCAGCAAGCGGATGGTCAGCGCGCGGTCTGCGGCGGAAATTCCGGTGCTGATCCCCACTGCGGCATCCACGCTGATGGTGAATGCGGTCTTTTGGCCCTCGCGGTTGCGTTGCTCCATCTGCGGCAAATCGAGCCTGACGGCCCGCTCAACCGTTAGCGGGGCGCAAATCAATCCGCGACCGTACAGAGCCATAAAGTTGACCATTTGTGCGGTGCACAAGGCGGCCGCTCCGACTAAATCCGCTTCATTTTCACGCGACGGGTCATCGGCAACAATGACGAGTCGCCCTGCGGCGATTTCCTCCACAATTTCATCTGGCGGGCTGAAGCGGAGCGGGAAATCAGGGGCAGGCATTACTGTTAGATCGAGTGTTGCACACTCAGTTGAGTGAGGGATGGGCGGGTGCCTCGGCGAGCACCCGGTGGAATGGAGAAAGATGACGCAAGATCGTGTACCACAAGCTGCGGTCGTGATCGGCTCCGAGCAACTCCGGGGCCGGGCGGGTGGTGATCCACGAGGCCCGGCGCAATTCTCCTTCGAGTTGGCCGGGGCTCCAGCCGGAGTGGCCGAGGAAGGCGCGGACGATTCTGCCTGGGCGATTTGAATGCTTGATTGCATCCTCGGCGGATATCCGGATTGCCCAGCGCAGGCCGTTTTTTTTACTCCACCAGAAGGCGGAAAACGTGAGTTGTTCGCGGGCCACCGGGCCGCCGTCATGCACAGGGATGCGCCGCAGTGGCCCCAAATCCGCGTCTGTAAGAAAATCCCCGACGACCCGCTCGGTGGGATGATTGAGAATGAGCCCGAAAGCCCCGTCCGTCGGTGAGTGATCGGCCAGCAGGATCACCGAGTGGTCAAACGTGCCATCACGCAACGATGGATCCGCCAACAACAGGTATCCCTGCAGTTGGGTCGGCGTGCCAGGCGTAGAAGCATCGTCAGCCACGCCCAAAAACTAGCTCAGAACCTCCACCGCGCCAATCACAGAATGCGAATACCTTTCAAGAAACTGCCCGGCCAAACTGGGTTCCGCAGTCCTTCACGCTGGCTGTTGTTGGGAAATGCAGTGCAAAGTGCCACCCTCCTCGACGAGGTCCAGACAATCGATGCCTACCACCTCGCGGCCACTGAATAGTTCGCGAATCAAGCCAAGAGCCTGCCCGTCGTTTTTGGCTTGGCGGAAGGTCGGCACCAACACGCCTCCATTGACGATGAGGAAATTGACGTAGGAGGCGGGCAGCACCGGCAGTCGCCAACCTGGCACCTCGCAAGCCTCCGGCAGTGGAATGTTTAACACCTCAAACGGGCGGCCCCGTGAGTCCAAAAATGATTTCAGGCGGGCGAGGTTTTCGTCGAGAATTTGGTGGTTAGGTGAGTGACGGTTGCGCTCGACGCAGGCTAACAGTGTTTGCGAATCGACGAATCTAGCCAAATCATCGATGTGCCCGTCGGTATCGTCACCCTCGATGCCCTGGCGCAACCAGAGGATTTCGGCAACCCCGAGTCCGTCACGCAAGCGCTGCTCCATGTCCTGGCGCGTGAGATCCGGATTGCGATTTGCATTGAGCATGACCGCCTCGGTGGTCAGCAATTGACCCGCGCCGTTGATCTCAATCGCGCCTCCTTCCAAAATCATCCCGCCGTCAAAACGTGTCATGCCCAGGGCTGCGGCAATTCGGCGCGGGATGGCGTCGTCCATGTCCCACGGCGGAAACTTTCCACCCCATGCATTGAAACCCCAATCCGTCACCGCCACCTCGCCACTTTGAGCGTGCTTTACAAAAATCGGCCCGTGATCGCGGCACCACACGTCGTTGTGCGCATGATCAAACAACTCAATGCGTTCAGGCACGGCCAGCGCCTGCCCACACGCAGCGGCAATCGACCGGTGAGCCGCCTCCGGCGCGTTGATTCGCACCGGCTCAAACCGGCTGATAGCCGCGGCAATCTCGGCGAATTTACTCCAAATCAATGCCTGTTTCGCCCCGCCCCAATGCCGCGGGTCGTCCACCGGCCACGATAGCCACACCGCAGTTTGCGGCGACCATTCAGGAGGCATGGCGAATCCAGCGGCGGCAACACTCATGCACCGACCCTGCAACAGTCCCACTCTCGGCACCAGCACCGATTTCCAAAATTTCAAGAGAACACCCGGGAAATCATTAGGAATATTTCTGTATTTTCAGACGTGCGAAGGTCACACAAGGTTTCCCTTTGAGCCAGTACTTTTCCCATTGCAATTATCTTGGAATTGCTCTACTTAGCCGCCAATGCAATCGCATCGCAAAACCCACCGAAATCATCCGCTCCGCCATTTCCCCCGGAGTGTCCGACAGCAACCGGACGCCTCACAGATATTTCGTCAGACTAAGTAAATTTCAGGCTCGACACGGCCCGTGTGATCCTCCAGTGTAAGCGTTCTCTCAATCCCTCTCCTCCCCTCGACTTTACCTCCAATCATGGAAACTCAACTTGTTATTCCCCACTCGGAAGCCCCGAGCACCATCACTCAAATCCTCGATGCCCTTCGCAAGGTGCATTTTGAACCCAATCACGAAAGCAAAACTTGGGGTGACTGGATCTACCTCTACGGCTTCCGCACCGTCATAAGCCTCGAATGCGTCAACGGGATTTCCCATGGTGCCACGATCGAGCACGGCGAAAACGAAGAAGAAGGCGAACCTCTCGAGTCCATCCTGCGCGCCTTCGCCAAACTCGGCTGGTATGGCATCGACGAAAATGGCGAATACCCGCTGACCTATAGGTGCGGCAAGGTTGGCACCAAGGAGTCCTGAGGGAGCCGCAGCTCACTTCTGGTTTGGTCGGGGCGGCCCACCACAGCCGCAGCCACCCGCACAGCCAGCGCGCTGGGGCCGCAGCAACCGCCGCAGCAACCATGCTGCGGCGAGCAGCACCACCGCCAATGCTATTAGGGATTGCCAATCCAGGTTCATTAGAATCCGAGCAGCCGCCCTCCTTGATAGACCAGCAGTGATGCGAACCACGCAATGCCGGTCATAAAGACAAATTGCCCCAGCGCCCAGCGCCACGAGGCGCTCTCGCGTGCCACCACCGCCACAGTCGGCAAGCATTGCATTGCATAAATGTAAAACACCAACAGGGAGAGCAACGACAGCGGGGTGAACAACGGCCGACCGTCCGGCCAGCTGGCCGCAGCAAGTTGCTCCCGCAACATGCCGCGGGTGACTTTCTTGTCCCCCCCATCCCGCACCCGGAACAAAATGGCCATCGACGCGTTGAACACTTCGCGCGCCGAAAATGACGTTAGGACCGCAGTGCCGGTGCGCCCGTCGAAGCCCAGGGGCTTGACCAGCGGTTCTAGCAGCACGCCCATCCGGCCCATCGCGCTATGGGCGAGCTTTTCGGCCTCATCGCCGCTGGCGGATTTTGGATAGGTGCTGAGCGCCCACAGCAGGACCGAGAGCCCGAGGATCAGAGTGCCGGCATTGCGTACGAATGCCCAAGCGCGCTCTAACACATGCCGCAGAATATAACTCCACTGCGGCATCCGATATGGCGGCATTTCTAACATGAAATGACTGACGCTGGTGTCAGGCCCGAGCCGCCCGCGCAGCACCCGAGCCGCCACAAACGCGCTGAGGGTGCCCACCGCATAGATACAAAATAGCACCAATGCCTGTTTCCATGAACCCTCGTTTTCATGCAATAAGAGCGGCACAATCAACAGGTACACCGGCAGCCTTGCCGAACAACTCATCCACGGCGCCACGAAAATCGTGACTAGGCGCTCTTTGGCGGAATGGATCGTGCGGGTGGCCATGACTCCCGGAATGGCACAGGCATAAGAGCTGAACAAGGGCAGGAACGCCTTGCCACTCAGCCCGGCCCTGGCCATCACCCCGTCCATCAAAAAGGCCGCACGCGTCATGTAGCCGGTACTTTCCAACACGCCGATGAATCCAAAGAGCAAAACAATTTGAGGCAGAAACATCACCACTCCGCCCACTCCGCCGATCACCCCATCCACCAGCAGCGAGCGCAGGTCCCCGTTAGCT
>JBAXCM010000017.1:0-22123 GCA_037141475.1 Verrucomicrobiota bacterium
CCATGCCAGCCCCCAGCGACCACACCCACCACATCAAGATGCGTTCGACCCAGATGGAAATGCCGACGCGTTCGGGACCGGGCGTGGTGGAGGATTACGATTCAAAGCTCAAGGCGGCGCAGGACGAATTGGAGCGCATCCAAGTGCAACGCGAGGAATTGGAACAAAAGAAGCGGGTGCTCGAGGAGCTCACTGCCCGCAAGCGGACGTTCCTGTCGCAGCAGGTGGAACTCTCGGAAAAGCTCAGCTCGGCGGTAACCCTCATCGAACGCGAACTCTACGAAATTCGCCAAGAAACCGAAGACCTGGAACAATGCCGCGCTTGTTTCGTCTCCCATTTGGACAAACTCGAAAAGATCAATCCGGAAAGCTGGACCCGCGACAACCTCTCCGACAAACTTGAGCGTTCGATCATGGCCTTGGACATCGCCAGCGACGAATACGACCAGGCAGCCGCCCACTTTGAAGGCGGCCGCAGCGGTGCCATCTTCGGCCGGGTGTCATCAAAACGCGGCCACACCCGAAACGCCTCGGGCCAAAGCTCGGACTTCCTGCTCAATCTGCGCAACGGTCTCGCTTTCAACCTGCCGGTGTGCGTGCTCGGCACGGCCGCCCTTGTCATCTACCTGCTCAAGTAACTCACCTCTGCCATGAGCGTGCCATCCCTGCTGCAAGAGGAGCTCGAACTCAAACATTGCGAGCAAGAAGCCCTGCGCCTCGCCAAGGAATTGGAACAAGCCCGCGAAGCTCCCAAGCGCCTCGCCCGCGAAAAACTCGACCGCGACAACACCATGCCCCCTCTCCGGAGGGTCGGAGAAATCTCCCGCCTCAAACGCCACGAAGAGGATTTGACCTCCCGCGCCGCCACCCGCAACCTGCTTAAAACCCAAACCCGCAGCGCCTGGCTTCTGTTCTCCCTGCTCGTCGCTGTCGCAGCCCTCATCGCCTGGGCCTTCCGCCTGATGAACGGCTGATAGACGAGGCAGTCAGCCAAGGTAACTCATGCCCGACCCTGACAAAAAAGCCGCACCCCTGAATGAGGAGTGCGACTAGGAAAGAAAACCTGTGAGCTCGTTAGTTCGCGCTGGCGGCGCTTGGCACGGCAATATTCACGCGGCGGCCATCGCGGTCGAAGAGCACGTTCCCATCGACCAGCGCAAACAGCGTGTGGTCGCGGCCCATGCCGACGCCAACGCCCGGATGCACCTTGGTGCCGCGCTGGCGAATGATGATGTTGCCGGCAATGACGGCCTGACCGCCAGATTTTTTAAGGCCGAGTCGTTTGCTGCGGGAATCGCGACCGTTCTTGACGGAGCCTTGTCCTTTTTTATGGGCCATGGTAGGAGGGGGTGGGAGTGAGGATGATTAACCGGCGATGGAGGTGATCTCCAGAGTGGTGAGGTGACGACGAAAACCCTTGGTCTTGTGAAACCCCTTGCGGCGCTTGAACTTGAACGCCACACCCTTCGGCCCGCGGTATTGGTTCACGACTTTGGCGGTCACCGAGGCACCCGCCACAGTAGGAACGCCGATTTTCACGCTATCCCCCTCGCCCACGATCAGGACGTCGGTGAACTGGATTTCAGAATCGACTTCGGCATCGAGCTTTTCGACGTCGAATCTTTCGCCTTGTTGGATGCGGTATTGTTTGCCGCCGGTTTTGATCACTGCGTAGGCCATGGCCGTTTGGGGAAATGTGGAGTTGCTCCGCCGTTGTGGGCGGGCGGGGAGATCAACATGCCCGTAGCGACTAGGCAAGGTTTTTTTTTGAAAATCGATGATTATTGCGCCTGAAGCCCCAAAAATCCTTGTAAGACCGCCTGTCGGCCAAGCAGGATTTTATCGTTTGATTTCAGAGTTGCCAGCATGAACCTAGGCGGTTTACCTGCGGCATGCGAATTTCCCGCAGGACAACATTTGACTGGCTGCTGCCCCTGCTCTGGATGCTGGTGATTTTCTCGGCGTCTGGCGATACCGGTTCGGCGCAGCATACGTCACGAATTTTTTTGCCCTTGATGCACTGGCTGTTTCCACACATGGCCGACGTCCGCATCGAGTTCTTCCATTTCCTGTTCCGCAAATGCGGTCATCTCACGGAATTTGCCGTGTTTGGCTTGCTGCTGTGGCGGGCGATCCGTCACGCCAGCGCCGATTGCCATCCCCCTTGGCAGTGGTCACAAGCCGGTCTGGCGCTGCTGCTCGTGATGATTTACGCGGCCAGCGATGAATTCCATCAAACCTTCGTCCCCGGCCGCACCGGATTGGTCTCCGACGTGTTCATCGATACCAGCGGCGCCCTCATCGGCCTAAGCCTGCTGTGGCTGGGCGGCAAACTGCTCAAGCGTTGGTAGGCACACTCTTGTGGGCTTCTCGCGTCAAACCAAGGTAAATTAAAGCAGATTCGCCTATTTTGACAAAATGAGGATTGCCCGCCTCCGACAAATGGTTTCCACTCGACGGCGTGCGTTACGAACCTATCAACTCCCAGTTTTTTATCCGCAATCGCGAGCGTCTGCGCAGTCTGCTCAAACCTAACAGCATTGTGATTCTTCGGGCCAACGACATTTTGCCGACCAATGCGGATGGCACGATGGCCTTCAAACAAAACACCGACCTGTTCTATCTGACCGGGGTGGACCAGGAAGACACCGTGCTGGTGATGATGCCCGACGCGGTGGATCCCAAGGACCGCGAACTGCTCTTCGTCAAGGAAACCAGCGAGTTGATCGCCATCTGGGAAGGTGACAAACTCACCAAGGAAGCCGCCCGGGCCGCCAGCGGTGTCGAGCGAATCGAATGGAGTGCCTCGTTCGATTCGTTGCTGCACCGGTTAGTGCCGCAAGCCGACCACATTTATCTACTCACCAACGAGCATCTGCGTGCCAGTGTGGCGGTGGAGACGGCCAATGCGCGTTTCATCAAGGAATGCCAGCGGCGCTACCCATTGCACCGCTATGAGCGATTGGCCCAAGCGATGAATCGCTTGCGCATCACCAAAGATCCATTGGAAATCGAGCTTCTTCAAAAAGCTTGCGATATCACCGAAGCCGGCTTCCGCCGAGTCCTCGGCTTCATCAAACCCGGCGTCGGCGAATGGGAAATCGAGGCCGAGTTCATTCATGAATTCATCCGTCGCGGGTCGCGTGGCTTCGCCTACGGACCAATCATCGGCTCAGGTAAGAGCGCCTGCGTCCTGCACTACGTCGAAAACGATAAAATTTGCCGGGATGGTGAGCTGGTTCTGATGGACGTGGCAGCCGAGTATGCCGGTTGGAACTCAGACCTCACCCGCACCGTGCCCGTCAACGGCCGCTTTACCCCGCGCCAACGCCAGGTGTACGACGCCGTGCTGCGCGTGGTGCGCGGCTCTAACGAAGTCCTGCGCCCCGGCATCCGCCCGCTCGAATATCAACAGCTAACCGTCGAGCTGATGGAACGCGAGCTCATCGGCTTGGGCCTGATCGACGCTGAGGCCGCCAAAGCACAGGGCCCCGACAAACCACTGCTTAAGAAGTACTTCATGCATAGTACTTCCCACCATCTCGGGTTGGACGTGCATGACGTGTTTCCGCCGCACGAGGTGTTTGCCGAAGGGATGGTTTTCACCATCGAACCCGGCATCTACATCCGCGAGGAAGGTCTCGCCGTGCGTCTCGAAAATGATGTGCTTATCGGCAAGGATAGCAACTTCGACCTGATGGGCAACATCCCAATCGAAGCCGACGAAATCGAGGCTCTCATGGCCAGCCAGCAGGGCTGATGCCTGGCAGGCACCGCGCGCTCACCCCACTCAAGAAGTGGTGGCATCCTCGCCGCCATTCGCCCATGCAGAGAGCAAATCAAGCCGTCTAACGGCCTCACCGCTTGCTCATCTCATGGGCAAATGCTTGTAGCGTGGCGTGTTCCTGAATGATTGAGCCGACGCTCAATCCGAGGTCGATGGCCATCAGGACGTGACGTTCCTGCAAGTGACCACACTCCTCGATAGACTCACCGAAGGGATAAGCGTCGATGCTCTCACAGGGACTGCTCGGCGAGGTCAGTAGCACTCAAACAGGGGCACAGGCACCCTCATCTCAAACCCCTAGATATTCCAACAAGAAATTCTATGATATGAAAACATGCTATTGCGCGGCGACACTTATGGTGTGCGCCATCAACCTGCAGGCGTTCGCAAGCGATTTCGAGCTAGCGGCACCTAACGAACCTGGTGGCACCTCGTCCTCCCGCGATGTGGCGGCGGCGGATCTGTCGTTTCCCGGGGATATGGCAACAGCGGCAGCATGGGCAAAGGGGGAGCCACCGGCCGGCCATGGTTCGGCCAGCGCGACGCCGATAAGATCCCTGCCATCATCAAGACCGGCAGCGCCAATGTGGACTTCACTGGCCAACTCACCGGTATGGAAAGAGCAAAGCACCCTTATGATTTTCTGGTGCTCTCGTGGTGCCTGTGGGATAACTGCCCGCTCGATGCCGACATCCCCGATGCGGTCAAGGCATGGAATGAACAATATATCTATCCGCATATCGTCATCGCCGGCGGCCACGAGATCATGGCATCCATTGAAAAGAGATATGGTGACCAGCTACCAGTTGTTAGAGGCGACTACACCGAGTACTGGACCGACGGACTAGGCAGCGCCGCTCGTCTAACCGCCATCAATCGCAACGCCAAGGAAAAGCTCACCCAAGCGGAATCGCTGTGGACCATGCTCCATCACGGCAAATCCGCGCCGCGTTGTGAATTCGATGAGGCTTGGCGTTGCATCGCCCTCGGCTCCGAGCATACTTGGTGCGCCGAAAACCCGACCGAACCGTTTTTCCAGGAAAACATTTGGAAGGCCAAACAGGACGTCTTCCGGCAGGCCAATGATCGCACGCAAGACTTGTTCGATGAGGCCATGGCACCTGCTACCGACAAGTCCAACGGCGCACTCGGTCCGCCAGAGGGACCCGCCAATGGCGGTGTGGCAGTGTTCAACACCCATTCCTGGAAGCACGGTGGATTGGTGACTCTGACAAAAGCGGAAAGCGCGCCCGGTGATCGTGTCACCGACGAGCAGGGCAAGGACGTCCCCGCCCAGCGCCTGACCACTGGCGAACTGGTGTTTCTAGCAGCCGATGTCGCTGCCTTCGGCTCGAGGCATTATCGCGTGGTGAAAGACAAGTGTCCGCTGATCGCCGGCTGCAAGCTCACCGGCACGACACTCGATAACCAGCACTTGTGCGTCACACTCGACCCCGCCACCGGGAACATCTCCCAGCTTGTGAACCTCGCCACCAAACGCAATGTTGCCGACATCAAGGTCAACGGCGGCCTCAATGCCTTCCGCTGGTTGCCGGCCAACCGCGACGAACCCAAGGCGGATACAGACATCGTCATCACCCCCGTCGAATCCGGACCCCTGCTCGTCGAATTGCGCATCACATCCATGGCCACCGGTTGCCGATCGGTTAGCCGCAGCGTGCGCTTGGTCGCAGGCCAGCCGTGGCTGGAAATCAGCAACGTCGTGGATAAACTGCCGCTCGTCGCCAAGGACGGCATCCACTTCGGTTTCGGTTTCGACATCCCTCAGGGCCGCACCCGCGTGGACATTCCCTGGGGCGTGATGGAAATGGAAAAAGACCAGTGGCCCCAGGCCAACCGCAACTGGATCGCCATGCAACGATGGCTTGATATATCTAACGAAAATGACGGCGTTACCTGGTGCTCGCTTGACACGGCGCTATTTGAATATGGTGCCATGACGGCTAACATCGCCACTGGCTGGGGCGGCAACGGGCCGTGGCTTCGCAAGCTCGAACCGAGCTCGACGGTTTACTCGTGGGCGATGAACAACCACTGGCATACCAATTTCCCGCTGACCCAAGACGGCCCGGTGACGTTCCGCTACCGCATCCTACTGCATGGCGCGTATGATGCAGCCGCCGCCAATCGATTCGGCCTCGAACAGTCGCAACCGCTCGCCCACGTCGCCGCCAACGTCGATCCCAAGCTTAAGCCGCTGGTCGCCGTGAACAACGCCAGCGTGTGTGTGACCATCCTCAAGCCAAGCGCCGACGGCAAGTCCGCCATCATCCGCCTGCGGTCCCTCTCCGACAAACCGGAATCAGTTAGGCTCACATTCCCCGGCGGCGCTCCAAAATCCGTCCGTCTCTGCGCTCGTGAGGAAACCTCCGGCGAGTCCGCAGGCGCATCGGTCTCCCTGCTCCCATACGGACTCCTCACGCTTCGTGCGGAATTCAATTGAGAAACGAATGACAGGTTGATGCATGAAATCACCGCTGGTCCCTTGGAATCCCCTAACCCGCAATCGCACCACGATGATGAGTTAGAAACTACTCGGTGACCCGCCCAAGCGACAGACGGGTTGTTTCACTGTTGGTGGTGACCAGCGTAACGGGAGAATAGGCATCGGTGCCATTGCCCAGCAAAAACGCTTCAGGAACAACGGCCCAGGAGGTGCCGAGCGTGCAGAAAAAGGTGGGCATGGGGAGGTAGTGGATTGTGGCGACGATCTGTGAGCGTCGCGAGCTAATGGTGTCGCGCATCTCTTTGGCAGCGACGCTCACAGAGCGCCGCTACAAGGCTCTCCTGCGCAAGCCGTGTAGCGATCATCAGCAGGTTCGCGGCCCTGCTGGATTTGGAGTGAGACGATGCCATGGGTCGGGGAGCGAGCGATGGTAACTCAACGAAAGTACTACGGAGCTCATTCTCGTCTCGCGGCA
This sequence comes from Verrucomicrobiota bacterium, assembly GCA_037141475.1. Taxonomy (GTDB): domain Bacteria; phylum Verrucomicrobiota; class Verrucomicrobiia; order Verrucomicrobiales; family Akkermansiaceae; genus Luteolibacter. The sequence continues at coordinate 6,730 of JBAXCM010000017.1, forward strand.
CCCATTTCTCAGCTTCGGGAAAATGATCGTCGGTTGGGATCGAGGCCTGGCGATTTGGTATGGAACCCGATCGGGAAACAGGAATTGCCGTACATTGCCAGCGAATTCGCGCATTTGCGCAATCCCAACGATTCGGTTGCCAGCGCGCGGAAAACGGCTAAAGTGCCTGCCCCGGCCGCGAATTGGCCGGCCTTCCAATATGAATCCTCCCCATGTGGCAATTGTAGGTGCGACGGGTGCCGTCGGCGAAGAGATGCGGCTATGTCTCGAACAGCGGAATTTTCCGGTAGGCAAACTCACGTTGCTTGCCTCTGCCCGTTCGGTGGGCAAGCGCTTCCCGTTCCGAGGTGAAGAGATAGCCGTGCAGGAACTCACCCACGAGTCGTTTGCGGGTGTGGACATCGCCTTGTTCAGTGCCGGTGGCTCGATTTCATTGGAATTCGGCCCGTCCGCCGCAGCCGCTGGCGCGGTAGTCATCGATAACTCATCTGCCTTCCGGATGGACCCGGATGTGCCCCTGGTGGTTCCGGAAATCAATCCGCTCGCCGCCAAAAATCCCCCTCGCGGGATCATCGCCAACCCGAATTGTACCACGATCATTTCGCTCATGGCACTGGCCCCGCTGCACGACACTTTCGGCCTCTCAACAGTCATTGCTTCGAGCTATCAAGCGGTTTCCGGTTCGGGGGCCCAGGGGATTCGTGAACTCGAAGAGCAGGTCAAAGCCATCACTGCCGGGCAGCCTTTCACGCCTCAAGTCTATCCACGCCAGATCGCCTTCAATGTGATCCCACAAGTGGATGTCTTCACTGAGAACGGATACACCAAGGAGGAAATGAAAATGCTCCATGAAGGCCGCAAGATCCTCGGTCTGCCATCTCTCAAGGTTTCCTGCACCTGTGTCCGGGTCCCGGTCTATCGCTCGCACTCCGTCGCCATCACCGCCCAATTCTCCCGCCCAGTTGAGGTGACTGCCGCCCGCGCCGCCTACGCCGGCAAGCCCGGCATCAAAGTCGTCGATGATCCAGCAACCCGCTTGTTCCCAGTGCCGCTGGATACCACCGGGAAGGACGACTGCCTCGTCGGACGGATCCGGCGCAATCTCGTCCTGGAAAATGCGCTGGACCTATGGGTCGTTGGCGATCAAGTCCGCAAGGGTGCGGCCCTCAACGCCGTGCAAATCGCCGAGCTCCTCTGATGAGGCTTAGCAGCTAAGTGCCCGCGAAATAACGACTCTGGCAAAGCATCTGATGTGAATTGTAGCGGCGTGTCTGTGACCGCCGACGCCCCGTGATATGACGCTTGGCGGATTGGCGGCCCATCGGACGTGCAGAGACTGAGTCGTGGTTAGATGAATCCGGCACTACGGTGTGGGCATGCCAATGCCGGCATCCGCAAGGTGCTTCTCGATCATCAGCCGCAGGTCGCTGGCGACTACCATGGCGTTGGCCGGTCCGCTTAGATCGAGCCAGTAATAAAGGCCAAAGAGAAGGGCACTCTCGCCGAAGTCCTCAAACACGGCAATGGGTGCCGGATCCTTGCAAACAAGGCCATGGCGACCAGCGGCTTCAGTTAGGATGGCCATCACCTGGGCAGGCGGACTGCCGTAAGCAACGCCCAAGCGCAGCGATCGGCGCATTCGGGTGTTGGAGAGGGTTCGGTTGCTCACCCGGCTATCGAGAAACACCGAGTTGGGAATCATCGTTTCCACGCCGTCAGGTCCACGCAGCACCGAGGAACGCGTGTTGATCTCGATGATCGTGCCTGCGATGCCATCGACTTCGACAATGTCTCCGACGCGCACCTTCCGCTCTACCAGCACGATGATTCCACTGATGAAATTCTTAATGAGTGTCTGGGTGCCAAAGCCCAGACCGATGGCCAGAGCCCCACCAAAAAATGCAAACACAGTGAGCGGAATCCGCAGAAAGCCGAGCGTGGCAATGACCAAACACGCGCCAACGACAATCATGCCCCAGTTGCGCAAAGTGCGGGCTTGGGCGTCCGCCAAGTGACCGCGGGTGACCAAGCCACGGTGCAGGCGGCTCGCGATGAGTGAGGCCATCCCGTAGGCGATTAGGAAGAACAACGCGGCACGCAGCAGCATGCCAAGCGTGACGGAAATCTTGCCAGTGATCGTCTGGCCATCCACTTCCACCTTATCGTCAAAGCTCATCACTTTGAAGGACCAGATTTTTTTGACGGTGCTCCAAGCGGAGTTGCCGAGAGTGGCGAGACGCGCCGAAAACCCTTGTTTGCCCGGTTCCGGCGTGTATTCAAGGATCCAGCGTTTGACCAATTTTCGCTGGGTCTCGACCGCCTGAGAGAGGCGTTGGTACAGAGCGAGTTTATCGCTGGTGTATGCCCGCTGCTCGTTGAGCAAGCCGTACAGCGCGTCTTCCGAACTCAGCGCGGCAACCCGTGCCTCCAGCTTGCTGAACTCCGCAGAAGTCCTGGCTAATTCGTCATCGACCACGTTAACCCAAGCCCACAGGTTCTCGCGCGGCACGCCGAGCGCGTCGAGTGCCTGTGTCCGCTGGCGGGGGGTCTTGGCTTCAAGAAGGGAACGCCGGTCCTGATAGGCTTTGAGGGTGATGTTTTCCAGTTGCTGCAGGCTTTCCAGTCCCTCGCTGAGCGCCTGCATGGTTTCCACCCTGCCCTCGGCAACCTCCAGCCGATACTTCGCCAGTTCCAGTCCGGCCGGCTCGGATGGGGTGGCGGCACCCGCCAGCGTGGCGAGAGTGGCCTGCGCCTGACTGCGGGCACTGAGGGCCGTTTTGAGTTTTTTGGAAACAGCATCGATTTCCTTGCGGATGGCTTGTTTTCGTTCCTCCGAGATTTTGCTCAGCTTCACAAAATCCTCGTCGCTAAATCGGACATCCGCTTTCGCGATCTTCACCTGCCGCTCGACTAACCCCAGGTCTGTTTTTGCAGCAGCGATGCGGTCTTGGTGGCTGTCGATCAAGCTCTGAATCAAACCCGCACGCAGCGCCAGCACCCGGGAATGGTCACGGGCAGCGTCGAGTCGCCACTTGCCTGCCGCAACCGATTCGGCACCGGCTTTCTTGAGCTCGCTAAGGGCGCTGCTGACTGCCTCCTCAGCGGCTTTGGTTTCTGCCACGATGCTCGCGAGAAGGCGCTGGTAATTCGACAACGAGGAGTCGAACGAGCCAAGCGTGGCGTTGAGCGCATCGCGTTCATTGAGCAGGTCGTCGATGAGCAGCAGCGAATACGGCGGCTTTTGCTTGAATCCCGTCCAAGCCGCCTCATTGGCCCGTGATGCATCAAGCGCCTTGCGTGCCTCCTCGACGACGGAGAAATTCTTGAGTGTGCGGGTGGTCGCCAGCACCATTTGTTCGAGATCGCGGCGGCGATTGTCTAATTCCTCGGTGCTGATGCCCTCGGGCAGAGCGGCGGCCGCCCCGGGTGCATCCAAGCGGGCCAGTGTCTCGCGGGCTTCCTGATCCCATTGTACCGTTCGGGAGCGGGCGTCTTCGGCCTTCTCCGGGGCCTTGGGTTTTGCGGCCTCGAGGGTTGCCGCACCTTGATCCAAGATGGCATTTTGGCTTGGCGCAGAATACACCAATCCAACCAAAAGCAACCAAGACGCAACGATCCGCCAGCGCATTGCGGTTCTCAATAGCGGCGAGGTTGCTGGATCCACAGATGCAATCTCAGAACGGAATGTCGTCCTCTTCGGCAAAATCATCGGCTGGTGCCGCAGATGCGCCTTGCTGCTGGGGCGGCCCGCTCCGCTGGGGCGGTCCGCTCCGTTGCTGTTGGGGCGCTTGGTGCTGACCGCCCTGATAGGATCCGCCACCTGAACCGCCTTGGTATGAGCCACCCGAGCTGCCTCCGTTGCCACCCTTGCCGTCTGGCAGAAATTGCAGTGTTTCGCCTATGACCTTCAGCTTGCTCCGCTTCTTGCCCGTCTCCTTGTCATCCCAAGTATCCATTTGGAGGCGGCCTTCAATGTAGGCCAAGCGACCTTTGCTAAGGTACTGTTGAGCCAATTCGGCATGGCGGCCCCACAGCGTCACTTCCACGAAAATGGTTTCCTCTTGGCGGACGTTTTGCTCGTTATTCCAGATGCGGTTGATTGCCAGTGTGATATCGGCCACTGCGGTGCCCTTGGGTGTGTAGCGCAATTCGGGGTCCCGGGTGAGGTTGCCGATGAGCATGACTTTGTTTAAATTGGCCATAACTGGGAGGAACTGGAGGTTTTAAATGATCGTAACGCCGCCGCTCGCCTTGGGTCAGAGCGATCGCCGGATTCAGGCGACGCGTTGGAAATGTTGCAAGTGAACTTTGCCGTTGAGACGCAGCCGGGCCTGCAGCTTGGACACGATGTCTGGGCTGCCGGTGAAGAGGTAGTTGACGTAGTGGCCGGCTTCAAGGTGGCGGGCGTTGTAGGCGAATTGACGGCGGCCGAGCTGGGCAACCTTGTCGATTGCGCCGCCTTCGGCTTCGATTTCACGGGCGATGGAACTGACGAGTTCATCGAGAGTTCCGTCCAGGGACTTGGTGTTAAGGACGATCAGACCTTGGTATTTGCGACTCATCGGTGGGTGGATTGGGTGGATTGCTGCGGGGGTGGTAGAGGTTCGCCGCGGCGGCGATACCTTGTGAACGGGCAACCTGCACCGCTTCCAGCCCCATGGCAAGCATGTTTTCACACATCGGCTGTTCTGCTGCTGTGAACGTTCCGAGCACATGGCCGACCATGTCGGCTGGCTGGCTGGCACCGATGCCAAGTTTGAGGCGCGGAAAATCGTCGCGGCCGAGGTGTTGAAGAATGGATTTGATGCCATTGTGGCCACCCGCAGATCCTTTCTCGCGAAAACGCAGAGTCCCCAGTGGCAGGGCCGCATCGTCATAAACGACGAGCATCTGGTCTGGCGTCCATTTGTAATAAGCGAGAATCTGCTGCACGGCCCGTCCGCTCAGATTCATGAATGTTTGCGGCTTGAGCAGGAGCGTGCCACTGCCGGGGAGCTTCGCCAGATGGCTCTGCCACCGCGGCATCGTCTGAAACGTCACCCCTTCAGCCGCTGCCAAACGCTCCACCAGCATGAAGCCGACGTTGTGGCGGGTTGACGCGTATTGCCGCCCAGGGTTGCCGAGGCCGACGATGAGTGAAAAGGACATGCCCGAAAAGATAGCCAGCTCAACCCTTCTGAAAAGCAGGGTTTTGGCCAAACCGGCGTTTTTGTCGTTCGGCTGGCTAAAGTGACGGTGGCGGAATGGGGCGCCGCCGCCTTGACCCAACCCGAGTCTTCCACCCGCAGGGAATTCCAAGCGGACCCTGCCTCCATCCGCAAAGCCATGGGAATTTGCCAAACGGAATTTGCCCGTCTGCTTGCCGTGAGTGTCCGCACCCTTCACAAATGGGAACAACACGTCAGTCGTCCAAGCGGTGCCGCCAATCCTCAAGCAGTCCGTCAAGCTCTCCGCTCCTGACTTCTTGCGTCACTTCGGCGAGGGGCTTGGCGGCCTGCAATTGCCCGCAACCGGCAGTCACGTCGATGCCGCGACGCTGGCGAAACGTGCAAGGAAAACCGGCGGCCCGCAAGACACGCTGAAAGGCGTGGCCTGCCGTGCTGGGCACGCCGCCAAAGCCGCTGGTCGGGTTGAGAGGGATGAGGTTGATGTGGACGTCCATGCCGCTGAGCAATTCAGCGAGCCGGGCAGCTGTTTCCAACGAATCATTGCTACCTGCCACCAGTGTCCATTCAATGAAAATGCGTTTGCCAGTGAGCCTGCCGTACGTCCGGCAAGCCTCGATCAATTCACCCAACCCCCATCGCTTGCCTGCCGGTACCAACGCCGCGCGTTCGGCCTCCGTAGAACCGTGTAAGCTAACAGCGAGGCGGTATGGGCGGCTTTCAGCGGCCATCCGCAAGATCCCGGGCACCACGCCCACCGTGCTGATGGAAATCTTGGACGGGCCTATATTGATGCCGCGGACACTGGCGATCACTTCAAGCGCTTGCATCACTGCCGCATAGTTATGCAGCGGCTCGCCCATGCCCATGAGTACGAGGTTGCGCAGGGACCGCTGCGGCTGGGTAGCCCGTAGAACCCGCCGGGCATGCAAGACCTGCGCAATGATCTCTCCAGCCCTCAGGTGGCGGACAAACCCCATCTGGCCCGTCGCACAAAATACACAGCCCATCGCGCAGCCCACCTGGGTGCTTACGCAGGCAGTGTAGCGTCCGTCGTAACCCATCAGCACCGTCTCCACGCATTGGCCGTCGCGTAGCCGCAGAAGGTACTTGCGGGTCAGTAAATCGCTGCTGTGCGATTCAGCCACCACTTCCGGCACGTCGAGGAAAAACCTTTTACCTTCGCCCACAGCGCTTTCCAGCCAGCGCCGCAACGGCGGCGAAAATTGGCTTGCTGGTTCCAACTCGTCATGAAAGTACAAGGCTCGCCACAGTCCTTTTGCATGATGCGCGGAAACCTTTGCGGCCCCCAGCTCGTTCTCAATCTCGGCAAAGCCGAGGTCGTACAGGGAAGAGGGAGGCGAACTGTCAATCATGCTCATCCTAATCATCCAGCTCACCCCCCCCGGCAAAGAAAAAAATCCATCAATTTAACAACCATAAAATGAAATCATGAGGCGGCCCCGGAAAATCGGTCCGGTAGCTAGCCAATATGATGACGTTCATAATGTGCTTGTGAATTGTCACGATTTACACAAATGTTCTCCCCGTTCCACCAATCTAACACAATCTGCCGCATGAAGATCCCCTGCTTTTGTCGCCTGACATCGTTGTTTGTTGCCATCACTGCCCTGTCTGGCGGGGCACTTCGCGCCGAACCCGACTCGACTCCTCCCGACCTAACCAAGAGCACTGCGGTGGATCGAAAAGGCACTTACAACTTGGGTGCCAGCGGGATGCGCGGCTGGATCTACACCAAGCCGGCCGATTACCTTGATAGCCTCCAGGGCCGGACTACGCTGGCATCCCGACAAATCCTTGTCACCCACGTCGGGGCCAAATCACCCGCAGACGGGGTGATGAAAGTGGACGACGTGATTTTAGGCGTTGCAGGCAAACCGTTTAGTGACGATGCCCGCAAGAGCTTCGCCGCAGCCATTCAGGAAGCGGAGAAGGAGACCAATGACGGTATCCTCAAACTCACCCGCTGGCGGGCTGGAACGACGGAGGAGGTGCAACTGAAGCTACGGGTGATGGGAACCTACAGTGCCACGGCACCCTATGATTGTCCCAAGTCCAAACGCATTTTCGAGGAAGCCTGCAAAGTGCTCGAAAAGGAACCCCTCAGTGATAGCTGGAATGGTGCGGTCAATGGGCTCGCCCTGCTAGCCACCGGCAATCCGGAATATTTGCCCAAGTTGCGTGAGTTTGCGCACAAGATGGGACCGACCCACCTGAAACTCGAGTTGAAGGATGGGATGATCATCTGGGACTGGGGCTATCGGAATCTTTTCCTCTGCGAGTACTACATGGCCACCGGCGACAAGGACATTTTGCACGCAGTTACCGAATACACCGTTAACCTCGCCAAAGGTCAGAGCATGTATGGGACCATCGGGCACGGCATTTCACGGCTCACTCCCGAAGGTAAGTTGCATGGCTCAATCCCGCCCTATGGTCCGGTGAACATGTGTGGACTGCCGGCCAATCTGTCGATTGTGTTAGGCAAGCGTTGCGGCGTGAAGGATCCCGAGGTGGATGCTGCCATCGCACGGGCCGCCGGATTCTTCGGCTACTTTGTCGATAAGGGAGCCATCCCATACGGCGAACATGAGCCATGGCCCTATCATGAGAACAATGGCAAGAATTCCATCTCCGCGCTGATGTTCTCACTGCAGGACAACAAGCTGAAGGAAGCCCAGTTTTTTGCGAAAATGGCCACCGCTGGTTTCCGCAGTCGCGAGTGCGGCCACACCGGCCAAGGCTTCAGCTATCTGTGGAGTGCCCTGGGTGCCAACGTCGGCGGTCCCGCCGCAACCGCCGCATTCTTCAAGGAGGCCTCCTGGCACCTCGACCTGGTGCGCCGCTGCGACGGATCATTCACCTATGACGGTGGCGAGCAATATGGGCCCGGCAGCACGGATGACAACACCTATTACGGTCATAGTAGTTACGATGGCTTGAGCCCTACTGCCAGCTACGTGCTGACCTATTCGATGCCTTTGAAAAAGCTATGCATCACCGGCAAGGAATTGAAGCCGGCGGCTTGCCTGACCCCGCAACAGGTTGCCGCTGCCATTGCGTCAGGTCGTTTTGATTTGGACCGCAAGCAGAAGAGCGTACCGGAGTTGGTGGCAGCGTTTGGCGATTGGTCGCCCATCGTGAGGGGTTGGGCAGCGGAAGAATTGGCCAGACGCCCCGAGGCGAAAACCATGGTGCCGGAGCTCATTAAACTGGCGGAAGACAAGGACGTGCACATCGCTCAAAGTGCCTGTGAAACGCTCGGTAATCTCAACAGTGCCGATGCGCTACCGGTGCTGGTGCGCCAACTTACCGCCAATGATCGCTGGCTGCGCTACAAGGCTGCCCAAGCGATTAAAAAGATGGGTGGCACTGCTGCCCCCGCCCTACCAGACATCCTCAAGGCAATGGTCAAGACGGCCGAGCCCGCCCAACCGATCAACTGGGCCGATTCGGTTCAGATCGCTGAGGGGCAATTGGCGTCGGCATTGTTCGCCGGTGGTCTAACCGGATCACTCAAGACGGCGGATCCGAAGTTGCTCTATCCGGCGATTCGGATTGTGTCGCGCAACCCGGACGGGATGGCTCGTGCCACTCTGCGGGGGTATTTTGAAAATCAATTGACGCTTGAAGACGTGCAAGCGTTAGCGCCGGACTTGGTGGTTGCGGTGAAATCGCTGTGCCCTGCGGATACCATGTTTGGGGCGGAAATCCGCATGGGAGCGTTCCGGGCGCTGACAAAATATCACTACAAGGAAGCGATTGATGCCGGGGTGATTTTTGCGAAGACTCAGGGTGGGCACGGCAGTGAAAACCGCACGGGGGAGATCATGAAGGAGATTGTGGCGTTTGGATCGGCCGCCCGCGAGGCGATCCCTGGCCTGAAGGAACTCATTGTGGAACTGAACGCCCAATGCAAGCGCGGCGAATTTCCTGCAGGTGAACTCAACAACCGCCGCACAGGTGCCGTCGAGGCTGCCATCAAGGCGATCGAAGCTGCCAAGGAACATCCAGAGACGCGCAGCATCAAGATCAACCATCGTGAATAATTTCATTCTAGCAAGCACGTTGGCCGCCGTTATCGTGTTAGGATCCAATGCGGCACCGCTAGCCCCCCTGCCGCCGGATCCCTATGGTATTGTTGCGCATCCGATTCCGGACAAGACGGTGGTCTTGAGCTTCGATGACAGCGTGGCGAGCCACTCCACTGTGGTTGCGCCACTGTTGAAAAAGTTAGGTTTTGGGGGGTCGTTTTACATATGTGATTTTGATAGTTTCAATACTCGCAAGGATTGGTACATGACGTGGGCACAGATCAAGTCCTTGGCTGATGATGGTTTTGACGTGGGCAACCATACCAAGGGGCACGGCGGGGCGTCCATTGACGGATGGCTCAATTTGGAAACCGAGTTTGCGGCTAACCATGTTCCCAAGCCAACGACGCTTTGCTGGCCGGTGTATGCGGTTTACCCATACGAATACCCTGAGCTCATCGCCCATCAATATTCGTTTGGTCGAGCTGGCGGCAACCGTCCGTACCGACCGACGTTGGACCACCCGTTGAATGTGCCTTCTTGGGGCATTCAGGATGATGTGAGTGTGGAGACATTCATCAGCTATGTGCAGCAGGCAACCCGCGGACAAATCGCGGTTTTCACGTTTCACGGTGTGCCTGAAGGGGAACACAAGGCGGTGAGCCTTGCGCCGGAAAAATTCACCCGAATGATGCAGTATTTGAAAGATAACCAGTATAACGTCATCGGCCTGCGCGACCTTGCCAAGTATGTGGATGTGAAAAAAGCAGATATGTTTCTGCCAGCCCCCAATCAGCAGCCGTGGGGCGGCATGACCCGTGATGGCAACACGCTATATATTTCGGTTAGCAAGTTGCCAGCTGAGCGCAAGCTGACACTGCCGGGCATGACGACCCGGATTGCCCGGGCCTATTTTGCGGGGGATGGGCAGAAGCAGCCACTACCCATTATCAAGGCTGACACGGGTATTCAGACTGTTGTTGTGCCAGAATCGCCCTTCGTGTTAGGCGGTGAATATCCCACGGTTATTGTCGCCGAGTTGCAGGGTGCCCCAGTTGCAACTATCCTTGATTTCGGATTCCCGGGTGCGCCGCCAGCCATCATTTCCGGCAATGACATCCGCGCCCAGGTGCCTTTGGCCGCCGATTTAACCAAGCTGGCACCGCTTTACGACACGGGTTCGCCACAGGTCAAGGGACAGCCCGCGTCCGGTTCGGTCAGTAACTTCAGTAAGCCTCAAACGTATATCATCACAGCAGCGGATGGCAGCACCCGCCGCTATCTGGTGACCGTGATACCAACCCTCTGTGCGGTGGCCATTGACAATCCGGGTTTCGAGCAATTGGCTGGCAGTGCCGGAGCCAGCGATGCCAAGGCCGGGATACCCGGGTGGTCCTTGATCAAGCCAAGGAATGACGGTGAGCTTGGGGTCCGGGATTTATTGGAAGCGCCGAGTGCGCCGCGGCCACCTGATGGCTCCCGGCACGCCGTGTACGTGCGAGGTGCTGGCAACGGTGTATCGCAAACCCTAACCTTCGACAAGGGCAGTTATATGTTGGATTTCGACGCAGTGAAACGCAATGGTTACGAGAAGACTGCTGCACCTATCCATGTCACGCTGGATGGCAAATCCGTGCTCACCCTTGAACCGTCCCAAATCACTGAGAAATGGGCACATTACACGTCTCCAGCATTTCCGGTGGCGGCTGGCAGTCACACCCTTGCCATTACCCTCGGAGAAGGCGATGGCATGGACCTCATCGACAACGTGACCCTCCGGCGGTAAACTTAGACGACGGGATTGTTTGCTGATTTCCGCCGCTTCTCGAAGTTCTCCGAGTGTGGTAATTTTGCAAGTTGACTTCGGAGCTGAGATGCGTGCAAGCTCGCTCCATGTTCGATCCCGACCGCTACGATGGCCGCATGCCCTACCGCCGCTGTGGCGATTCCGGCCTGCTGTTGCCGGTTATTTCTCTGGGTTTTTGGCACAATTTTGGCCGCATTGATGATTTCCAGGAGGCTCGAAAAATCATGAGCCGGGCGTTTGACCGGGGCATCACTCACTTTGATTTGGCCAACAATTACGGTCCGCCGCCCGGATCCGCCGAGGATTCTGTCGGGCGGATTCTTGCCGAGGACTTCATCTGCCACCGCGATGAGCTGGTCATTTCCACCAAGGCCGGCCACGCCATGTGGCGCGGTCCATACGGCGAAGCAGGCTCGCGCAAGCACCTGCTGTCATCGTTGGATCAATCGCTCAAGCGGCTTCGGCTGAGTTACGTGGATATCTTTTATTCCCATTGTCCGGACGCGGATACCCGACTCGAGGAGACGATGTCGGCGTTGGCCAGTGCCGTTCAAAGTGGCAAGGCGTTGTACGTCGGTCTGTCGAAATACCCGCTCAAGCGGCTCAAGAAGGCAGTGCGCATTCTCAAGGAGATGGGCGTCCGGTGTCTTGTCTATCAACCGCCGTACTCGCTGCTCAACCGTTGGCCGGAGAGTGCCGGGATCCTTGACTGGCTGGCCGACGAGGGCATCGGCTGCACCGTGTTCAGCCCACTCGCGCAAGGATTGCTCACATCGAAGTACCTCGACGGCATCCCAGACGGTTCGCGTGCCGCCCGTCCCGAGGGGTTTTTGCAGCCCATACAAGTGAGTGCCCAACTGCCGAAACTCCTCGCCTTGAACGCGCTCGCCAACGACCACGGCATGCCACTGCACCATCTCGCCTTGCGCTGGGCCCTGCGCTCTCCCAACGTCACCTCCGCCATCATTGGTGCCCGCAATGTGGCCCAACTCGATGACTCGCTGGACGCACTCCAGGCCGAAACACTCAGCGATAGCCTACTGGCCGCCATAGATTTCATCGTCCCCCCGGACGATAGAGAAAAAGACACCTAACCAATTATCAACCCTGCTACCATGACTTGGAACGACTATTTTCTAACGCTTTTTGACAGCTGCTGCGCCAGTTACCGCAGCGGTGTTCGCGAGCTGGATAGATTCTACACCGGTGAGGACCGTGCGTTTCTCGCCACCATAGGCTATCAAACGCGCGAGTTTTTCGATTTTGTGGAGGACTACTGCGAGACGGGCGACCCCAGTGCTTCGACCGCGCTGCTGGTGGCAGCTGTGCGCCGGGATTATTTTTTAACGGTACAGAAGGGAGTGACCAGCGAGAGGCAGCTCACAGCGGAGGAACTACCGAGCTTTGGCCACCAGCTTGAGGGACTCGCCTATCTGCCGCGAATTCTCGCCAAGGCGCGCGCCAAGATTCGCGGCGAACTCGACCCTGACGTGATGTTTGGCTGCGGCGGCGACCGCAATTTCCTCCGCAAGCATGGATCCATCCCGCCCGCCGATTTTCTGCGGCATGTGTGGGCCGCAGGCGACAACGATGCCAAGCTGGTGGCATGGATTAAAGCCCGGACCGCGTAGGAAAGTCGTCAGTGGGATTCATGGGATCATTGAAAGGAATGGCGTAGATGGGGAGGTATCACGAGGCAACATGCACCTCGCCCACTCGATCTTCCTCCTGAGCACATTCGGAATTTCCACGGCCTTGACCATGGACGTCCGTCAAGAACTTGAACGTGCGGACCGCCTCGGGCACGAGGCGGGAACGCTCATGCTGCGCAATCAAGTCCACCTCTTCTGGTCTGCCGATAACTCGAGCATCCTGTATCGCGTCAATGCTCGCGCCAACGGTCATGAGTTTGTCCGGATCGACCTAACGAACGGGACAAAATCCGCGGCCTTCGACCATCAGGTGCTGGCCCAATCATTGACGAAGGCGGCAGGCCGCGAGGTTCGTGCCGAGAGCCTGCCCCTCGATGATCTGCATGCTTGCAAGGAACCCGGAAATGTTCGCTTCCGCGCCTTCGACAAAACGTGGCGCTTCGATGCCGCAAGCGCCACGGTCACCCCCGATGACTCGCCGCCCAGCCCTGCCGCCGCCACCCCGCAGCGTGCTGCCAGGCACCCCGGCCACCGTCGTAACGAAGCCGTCGATCTATCCCCGGACGGCAAATGGCGGGCATATATCCGCGACCACAATTTGGCCATTGGGCCGGCAGTGGAAGGCAGCGAAGCAACGGTATTGACCCTGCTCTCGACGGACGGCAGCGAGCAAGACTCATATTGCGAGCCGGTGATCTGGTCGCCGGACTCTCAGAAACTGATATGCTTCCGGGCCAAACCTGTTGAGGAAAGGCAGATTCACATTGTGCAATCATCGCCGCCCGATCAACTCCAACCGAAGTTGCTGACCATTGGATATCCGAAGCCCGGAGATGCCATCCGCCAACCCAAACCCCGGCTCTTTGATGTGCCTGGCCACCGGGAGATTGCCATCAATGACACGCTTTTTAGCAACCCGTGGGAAATTTCCGAGACCGCTTGGAACGCAGATTCGTCGGAGGTTTCATTTATCTATAACCAGCGGGGACACCAGGTGATGCGCCTCGTTGGCGTGCGCGGCGATACCGGGGCCGTTCGCCCGCTGGTGGAGGAAACCAGCCCGACCTTTATCAATTACTCTGACAAGACGTATCTGCACCGCCTGCCTGCCACCCACGAGATTTTGTGGATGTCTGAACGCGACGGCCACAATCATATCTATCTGATCGACGAGAAATCCGGACAGGTCAAGTGCCAGGTCACCAAGGGGGATTGGAATGTGCGCGAGGTGTTGGACGTCGATGAGCAAGGCCGCAAACTCTTGCTCAAAACGATCGGTTACGACGGCCACAACCCGTACTATATGCACTTTGCCAGGGTCAACTTCGATGGCAGCGGATTCACACCCCTCACCGAGGGCTGCGGCCAACATAAAATCGATTTCTCACCGGACCACCAATGGATTATCGACACCTGGTCGCGTGTTGACCAGCCACCCGTCGTTGAATTGCGCCACGCCGCCGATGGCAAACTTCTAACGGTAATTGAGAGTGGCGATGATTCGGCTCTGCTCAAGACCGGTTGGAGCCGCCCTGAGCGATTCACGGCGAAAGGGCGGGACGGCCAGACGGACATTCACGGGATCATCATCCGCCCGACCCGATTTGATCCGAACAAGAAGTATCCGGTCATTGAGTATATCTATGCGGGGCCGCAGGACTTTTTTGTGCCGCAAAACCACATGCCATGGTCTAACATGAATACGGTGGCGGAACTCGGCTTCATCATTGTGAGCATCGATGGCATGGGGACCAACTGGCGCAGCAAGGCGTTCCACAATGTATGTTGGAAAAATTTGGCGGATTCCGGGTTCCCCGACCGCATTCCATGGATCAAAGCCGCAGCCGCGACGCGACCATGGATGGACCTGACACGAGTTGGGATTTTTGGTGGCAGTGCGGGTGGCCAGAGCACATTGGCGGGGTTGCTGCACCACGGGGATTTTTACAAGGTTGGGGTGGCGGATTGCGGGTGCCACGACAATCGGATGGACAAGACCTGGTGGAATGAGGCGTGGATGGGCTGGCCTGTGGATGATAGTTATGCGAGCAACTCGAACGTGGTCAATGCGGCCAAGCTAACCGGCAAGTTGATGCTGGTGGTAGGTGAGCTTGACCACAATGTGGATCCGGCATCGACGGCGCAGGTGGTGGGGGCGCTGGAAAAGGCCGGCAAGGATTTTGATTTCCTGCCCATCATAAACTCAGACCATGGAGCCGCCGAGAGCCCTTACGGCAAATACCGCCGCGCTGAGTTTCTCGTCCGCCATCTGCAACCCTAACGCTTGAAGAAACGCTCAAGGGCATTGCTTGAGCGCCTGCCATGCCTGCCACGCAAACAATCCCAGGAAAATCGGAAAAATCGGCGATTGATATTTTTGATAGATCAGAAGGGCGGCGATGCTGGCGGTGAATATGGTGATCCAGAGGGTGAGTTTGAGGCGGGCGGGACCGAGGATGGCGTTTAGCATTTGGCCGCCATCCAGGGGGAGGACAGGCAACAGGTTGATGAGGGCCCAGATGATGCTGATGCGGGTGAGGATGCGCCAGAAATAAGCGGCGGGAGTGAACTCGGTGAGGTGGTTGGGGATGATCAGGAGGATGACGGCGGCGAGCAGGAGTTGGGCTGCGGGGCCCGCGGCGGTGACCAGAAAGTGCTGGGGCCGGGTGAAGCGTGCGCCGGCAAAGGTGGCGAGGCCGCCAAAGGCTTGCAGGG
>JBAXCM010000018.1:0-21885 GCA_037141475.1 Verrucomicrobiota bacterium
CGCTGAACGCATCCGGCGTGATGCCATAGAGGAGGAACATTTGCTGGTCCCAGACTAGCCGGTTGTTGACCACGTCGTACTCCCAGATGCCGACGCTGCCGGCCCGAGCGGCAAGCATCAAGCGCTCGCTGGTCAGGCGCAACTCTTCGAGTGCCTGGCGGCGTTCGGTGATATCGGAAAATGACGTGACGACCGCATAGGGGCTGGTCTCGCCTTGGTGAAAAATGGGTTCGGCATTGATGTTGATCCATCTTAGCGTCCCTTCGGGCAGGCGAAGGCCCATCGTCACGCCATGGCAAGGCTGGCCCTCTCTCAAACTTACATTGCCTGGATGCTGCTCGCCGGGGAAGGGGATTCCGTTCTCGTGAATGGCTTGCCAGCGCTCGTCTAACGAGTCTCGTCCCAGGATTTGGTCGCGGCTCAGTCCTAGGATCTTCTCAGCACTCTGGTTGCAATCGATGATCACACCGTCCGCCGCTTGGACGACGATGCCCTCGGCCATGGCCGCCAGCACCGAGCGGTTGCGGCTCTCGCTCGCCCGCAGAGCATCTTCCGCGACCTTGCGCATGGATACATCCACGAAACATTCGAGCAATTTTTCCTGACCATTGAGGTGGAAGCGTTTCACGGTTTTGTGAATGGCAAGGCGGCTGCCATCGGCCCGCAACATTTCGCGCTCGGAATTATCCACCGTGTTGCCGTGATCGATCACCGGGCAGGCTGTCTCGCAGGCGGGGCATAAATATGCGTGGCAACGCTGGCCGACCATGCTGTCTAACGAGTCGCCGAAGAGAGTGGCGGCATGCTCGTTGACCTGTTCGATGAGGCGGGTGTGCGCATCAACAATGACCACGCCGGCGGGCAGATTGGCGAGCAGGAGCCGCTGCATGGTTTCACTTTCGCGCAGGGCATCTTCTGCTCGCTTGCGATCTGTGATGTCTGCGCCAGAGCCACGGTACCCTTGGAGAGATCCGTCCGCATTGAGAACCGGAAAGCCGTTGGTGGATAACCACAGGCACCGTCCATCTTTGGTCTCGGCAGCGTTGAGCAAGTCTAGGAAGGGTTCCTGTCGCTCGAAGATTGCGAAAACCGCTGCCTTGAATTCCTCACGTCCGCTTTCTGGATGCAGGTCGTGGAAGTGCATCTGGCCGATGAGTTCGTCCGGGTGGTAGCCCAAGACCGCCGCAGACGCATGGCTCACATACGTGTAGAGCCCGTCGGTATCCACTTCCCAGACGATGGTGGCATTTTGCTGGGCAAGCTGGGCGAATCGCTCCTCACTGTGTCGCAATTCGGTGCTGCGCTGGAGGACCAGACGTTCCAACTTCTCGCGTCGGCGCAGCGTCAAGCTGAGCACAGTGGCCAGTGCGGCGGTGAGGCAGAGGCCGGTCAGTGCGGTCAGCCAAGCCAGCCATAGAGGGTGCAAAGAGAGAAATCCAGGGCCTGCGGTAGCGGTGACGGCAAAGGTTTTGCCGAATGCCAAGACTGGGCGCATGGCGGAAAAGGCTGCGTTTGAGCGGCTGGCATTGCGATAGGTAGCGAGAGGTTCGGGAGTTGAGTTGCGGTGCAGGAATGAAAGTTCGAGGAGTGCGGAAGCGTCCGAGGAGACGTTTTGGAGCAGTGATCCCGCACGCAGAACCGCTACGGCAAAGCCCCGCAAGTGCTGCGCCTGGCCAGTGGCAAAGACCGGTCGGCAAATCAACAACTCCTTTTGGTTGCCGGTCTCCGGGACCAAGGTGAGAGGTTCGGTGCAGATGGGCAGGCTGCTGCGGGCTGCATCCTCCAAGGCTGCGAGGCACAGCGGGTCTGAGCCGAGGTCGTATCCCAGAACGGCCTCATTGCCAGAGATCGGGGCCACCTGCAACACTGGGTAGTAGATGTCGCGAGCGGTGGCCGCCACCAGCTGCCCTTGAGCGTCTTTCTCCAAGACGGCAAAGTCCTTCCAACCTGCGGCTCGGGCCTGTTCGGTGAGGTTGGCCTGCTCGGCGGCTGGCACGGCCGGGATCCATTCCCAGGCTTGGACATTTCGGTTTTTCGTCAGGAAATCTGCAAACGACTGGAACTCGTCGCAGCTGATATTTGGGGAGTGTTGGCAAAATCCCGCCAAGCTTTCCAATTCGGTGCGGGCGATGGCTTGCAGGGATTCAGAGATCTCGCTGGTGCGACTGGCGGCGAGTTGTGCAAACGCCAGCTCGCGGTCACGCGCCTCGCTCCGGTGGCTCAACCAGATGGCGAACAGGGTGATCACCAAGCCGAAGGCAGACGCCAGCGCAGGTTCGAGATGGCGCATCCAACCAAGCGACTGCCCGGCACTGCGGGCGCGGCGCAGCAGAAGTGCCCTGCCAAGCACCACTAGGGCCGCCAGCGCCAACGCAAGAAGCGCAGGTGGCAGCGCGGCGCGGGCCAGCATCCAATTCCAATCGTGGGCATCAATGTCCATGCCCAGCACGGCGAGGACCGGATTGCGGCTGTCGCCCGACTGAAAGGTGGGGCTGTGGGCGGTCTCGCCAGCAGCTTGCGGATGGTTGGCATTGGCGGGTGGGACGAGGAGTGGGACGAAGCCAGTCATCCAAGAGCCCCAACGGTCGCTGGCAGGTCCTTCGGTGGTGGCAGTGGCGGTGGCGAAGACGCGGCGGTAAGAATCGGGTGCCTCCTCATAGATTTGCCCGGGGGGAGAGTAGTCTTTGGAGTCGGGATCCTCGCTATCGACAAAGAAAACCAATTTGCCGTCAGGCTGCCGACCCATCAGATAGAGGAAGCGGCATTGCGGAATGGCCGCGCGGGTTAGGGTGAGTTGTTCCTTGAGGCGCTGGTACTCGGGGCGCTGCAAATCGGCTTCGCTGGCGCTGAATTTTTGAATGACTTCGGGATCGATGGTTTGCGCCAGCAGTTGCGTTTTTGCTAACAGATCGGCGCGCTTGGCATGATCCGCCGACACGATCGTCCGCCAAGTCAGAATCGAACCGATCATCAGGATAGCCAGTATGAACAGGGCGAATTTCCAGTGCGAACGCGCTTTCACTTCTGCAGGTGGCACACCGCCACGCCCCCAGCCATGGAGGGACAACAACCGACGTCGAGTTGCCGACACCGGTTGCGCTGCGGGTCCATTGCCGATGATGTTAGGTGGCGTTTGGATGAGCCAATTTGCCCAGTCAGTGAAATTTTGCACGGATTTTTTGAGAATACCCGTAATTTTTTTCTCGAATAGTGGGGTTCATGGCTCTGGGACGGCTTGAGAACTCTTTGATGTCACCAAGGACCAGAATGATCTGCGCAAAACCGGCCAAGCAAGACGCCTTGTGACCGAGCAATCGTCACATCCCCCTTGACTCCGCATCAGCGAGAACCTACCCCTTCCGCGCACCTTCGCGGCAGCCCGCTTGACCGGGCCATTCCCTGCCTGTCGATGATGCCGCCCTGAATCCAATCCCCGCCAAGAACCCATCATGATTTCCGACGATCTTAATTCCATGCTTTCTTCCCCCCTCCCGAAACTCCTGATCACAGGAGGGACCGGCTTTCTTGGAGGCGCGATCATGGCTCGGCTGCTGGAAACCCCACTGTGGGAGAATTCGAGATTTCTGGTGCGCGGTGCCACCGCCGAGCTCGGCGTGGAACGCTTGAGGGAAACGCTGCGCAAATTCGCCGTCGATGAGGCGAAAATTGCCAAACTTCAGGTGGATCAGGTGATCTGTGGCGACCTGGCTGATGTGAAATCCTTTGAAAACGACCCTCGATTGGGAGCGGTCGATGTGGTCATCAACAGTGCCGCTGTGACATCCTTCGGCAAGCATCCCCAAATCTGGCCGGTGAATTCTGAGGGCACGGCAGCCTTCGCAGCCGCAGTCCATAAACATGGCAGATTGCAGCGCTTCGTTCAGGTCGGCACCGCCATGGCAGTCGGGCCCCGCCCGGAAAATCCCGTCCTTGAAATCGCCGAGCCAGGTGTCGATGTGCGACACCTGGTGGACTACACTGCCAGCAAAATCGCAGGCGAGCGGCGCTTGCGGGCTCTGCCAGGCTTGCCCCTTGTCGTCACACGGCCCTCGATTGTCGTCGGACACACAAAACTCGGCTGCGCTCCGTCCGGCAGTATTTATTGGGTCTTCCGCATGGGAATGAAGATGCGGGCATTCATGTGCCCACTGGATGCCCACATCGACGTCATCCCTGTGGACTATGCGGCGGATGCCGTGATCCATCTGGCGCTCAAACCCGCCTTGGCGCACGATCTGTATCATATTTCCGCAGGCCCGCTGGGTTCGTGCTCGTTCCGCGAAATCGACCGCGCTGTTGCGCCGGTGATGAAGCGTTTGCCGGTCTCGGATTTTCGACACCTTCCGTACGAAGGTTTCGTGGCAATGCAGGGTCAGTTCAAAGAGTTCTTTGGCCCTTGCAACCGCCGCCTTATGCTGCTGGCAATCAAACTCTACGGAGGCTTCGCCGGCCTCGGTATGGTCTTCGACAATACTCGCCTGTTAGCCGAAGGAGTACGTCCCGCTCCACGGTTTGATAGTTACGCAGCCCTTTGCCAACAGACTAGCGCGGGCATCAGTATCGCCGATCAAATGCTGCCGGATTTTAAATGAATAATCGTTCTAAGACAGATTCCGCCGCATGGGCTTTCACCGGGCTGACCGTTGACGAAGCGTGATCAACCAGCCTAACAGAGCAAGCGGGCCAAAGCCGGCCACCACCCCCCAGAGGGTGGCGGCGTCCACCGCAAACCCGCCCAGCACCGGCCCGATGACCGAACCCACGGTGTAGGAGATGACCATCAGCGTGGTCACCGAGGCGACCTGCCGGACGGGAACATCGTGGGCCGTGCCAGTCATCGCCAGCGTGTAAAGGCAACCATCCGCCGCCCCCCACCAAAATCCCAGAATCCACAGCAGCGGCGGCCACAGGCTCATGAGAGGCAAGGCAACCACGCTCAGCACGAGCCCAGCCAAGCTCAAAAGCAATACCCCGCGCGTCCCACGCCGGTCCGCCACATGGCCAAGCGGATATTGAATGACCAAGGCCCCGACGGCAATCACCCCCGGCAGAGCCACCGCAGCGGCCCCGGACCAACCCGATGCCAGGGCCACCAGGGTGCCTACCGTATGCATCCCGTTTTCAAATAACCCGCCCAAGAACGCGATCACGGCCAAGCCTGCCGCGCTTCGCCACACGCCGAAGCCGCCGTCATCGTCATCCACGGGTGCTGGCAATCGTCGTCCGAGGAGAGGAACGCTTGAAAGTGCGCACACGGCTGCCGCTCCCAAGAACACCCCACGCGGCCAGGCCACCAGTGCCGCAGAAACAAATGGCCCCAAGGCAAACGCCATGCCCATTCCGGTTTGAAACAGGGCCAACCAAGCGCCTTTCTTTTCCGGCGGAGCTTCCGATGCCAGCAAACTGTCTGTCAGCGGCCACGTCAAAGCGCCCCCAAATCCCAACAAAAGCATTCCTCCTGCCCACGCCCAAGGCGACGTCGCTCCCGCACATCCGACAAATCCTAACGTAGCCATGATCTTTCCCGCTTGATATGAGCGCATGGCCCCGAAGCGCCCAACCAGCGCCGGTTGGAATGGAGCGAGCACCAGAACTCCACCAAAAATCAAAGCCGACAACAAACCGATCGCCGTTGCCCCCAATCCCTGCTGTTCCATCAGAGTCACCGCCAATGGCTGCACGCCGGCGAATCCGAAAATCGCCAGTAAAGTGGATAGACAAAGCAGCCGGAGCGAGGAATTCATCGGACCCATCAATCAGTTTGTTTGGCCAACGATCATTGACTCAGGCCCGACCATACGAGGACAATTTTCGATGTCCATGCCAAACGCCGCTGGGCCTCAGATCCAAGACCCAACCCTTGAAAACGGCTCGGCTGAGACTTCGGCAAGCTCGGTCGATCCGCTCGCCGATTGCCGGCGAGAAGAAACTTGTCGAATTGAGAACACCTTTGACACTTTAAGGGCTCTAGGGCAAGGGGCGCAGCTCGATCATTGTCCTTGCCAAGCTCCCCACATTGAGCGTTGAGTGGTTGCCTACCACGACCATGAGTCCGCCACTCGTCATCCACAAACATACCTTCGGCATGGGCGACCGCTTTGCCCATCAGGGGATCGCTCAACTTCGCGCTATCAAACTTGCCCGTGAGGCTGGCTATCCGGTGTATCCCACCTGGAATAAATCCAACCGCGAGCATATCATCGTCCACAGCCACCCTGACGACCTGCGTGCCGAAGCCGACGCCGCTGTGGCCGCGCTGGGCTGGCATGGGGACTACTATGTGGACGCAGATCATATTGGGTTGCAGACCGTCGGCCCATTTCTAGCAGGTAGCAATTTCTTCACGCTGGATGTGGCCGATTTTACCGGCAAAGCGGCAGACGCGGCGAGCCTCAGCGCCTTTGCGAAAGGCCTCTCAGGGCACTTCGGATGCTTGCTCATTCCGGGTATCGCCACTCCGTTAGAGCTTACTGCGGAGGTGGTGGCTGCTGCTGCTGCGAAGTTTCTGTTAGCGATGCAAGAGGCGGGCCGCATCTATCGGCACATTGAGCAGCACAAGGGAACAGGAATGTTTGTGGTGGAGGTGTCCGTGGATGAAACCGACATGCCGCAGACGCCAGTGGAATTGTTATTGATATTGGCGATGCTGGCGGGGGAGGGGGTTCCGGTGCAGACGATCGCTCCGAAGTTCACCGGCCGATTCAACAAAGGTGTCGATTATGTCGGCGACCTCGAGCAGTTCGAGAGAGAATTCGACGAGGACTTGTGCGTCATCGCCTATGCAATCGGCGAGTTCTCATTGCCTGCCTCGCTCAAACTCAGCGTCCATTCCGGCAGCGATAAATTTTCGCTCTATCCGATCATCAACCGCCTGCTCAAGAAACATGACGCGGGGCTGCACGTCAAAACCGCCGGCACCACCTGGTTAGAGGAGGTGATCGGCCTTGCGGAATCCGGTGGCAAGGGTCTGGCGTTGGCCAAAGACATTTACGCCGGTGCTTGGGGCCGATTCGCCGAGCTCACGACCCCCTACTCGACGGTCATTGATATTGATAGGAGTCAACTGCCCGATCCTCAGGTGGTCGCCGGATGGTCGGCGGAGAAATTTGTTGCGACGCTGCGTCACGATGCCGGGTGTCCAGAGTACAACCGGCATTTCAGGCAACTCATTCACGTCGGCTTCAAGGTTGCGGCGGAGATGGGCCCGGTTTTCACGGATGCGTTGGTTGCCAACGCTGAGATCATCGCAAACCATGTGACGACCAACTTGCTAGAACGCCACTTGGTACCGCTTTACGCATGAGTGAGTGCCTGCTGCCTCCGGTTCGCGCCAATGCATGAAAGCCAATCGATAGATGGAAATTGATCCATGAATCATCCTCTATGAATCCCAATTCTCGCCGATCGGCATTGAGGCAAATGGCACTGGCGGCCGTCGCCGTTCCGCTCATTCCGCGTTTCTGTTCGTCGCCTCTGCTGGCTAGCGAATTGGAACTCCAGCAAAAACCCACTGATAGCGAAGAGGCTGCAATCGCCGAAATCGCCAAGAAGCAGATGGACCTATATCATGTTCCCGGTCTGTCGCTTGCTATCGCCCGGCATGGCCAGCTCGTCTATCGCCGTGGTTTCGGCTATGCGAACCAAGTGGAGGGCTCGGCCGTGACACCTGACAGCCAGTTTCGCGTCGCCAGCCTGTCCAAGCCTATCACGTCGGTCGCCATTTTCTCCTTGATCGAACAAGGACGTCTTGGTTTGGAAACCTTGATATTCGGTGGGCAGGGGCTCTTGAAAAGCGAGTTTGGTGATGATTTGCCGGAGGGGGTCAAAATGATCACCCTGCGCCATTTGCTCACTCATACCTGCGGTGCTTGGGAAAACGACGGGGACGACCCAATGTTCAAGTGGCCTGAACTCAATCATTCTGAGCTTATCAAATGGACTCTGAGTCATCAGCCATTGAAATTTGAACCTGGCGTTCATTTTGCCTATTCTAACTTCGGTTATTGCATATTGGGACGAGTGATCGAGAAAATCACCAGCCGACCGTATTCGGAATTTGTGCAACAAGACGTATTGGCGAAGTGCGGCATCAAGGATATGCGTTTGGCTGGTAATACCCATGCCCAGCGGGCACCTGCTGAAGTGAACTATTACGGACAAATCGGCTCTGGCGAGAATCCATATACGATGAATGTCACCCGCATGGATTCCCACGGCGGCTGGATTGCCACGCCCACTGATTTGGTTCGGTTCGCCATGCATGTGGATGGCTTTATGACCACTCCCAATATCCTCGGAGCTGGCAGCCTGAAAACCATGACTACCGCCGGCACCGCCAATCCGCATTACGCTTGCGGCTGGTGCGTCAATGAGGTTCCTAACTGGTGGCACACGGGAAGTTTGCCAGGCTCCCTTGCCATCATGGTCCGAACGGCAAGTGGCTTATGCTGGGCCGCTTTGACTAACACCAGGATCAGTGGTTTGGACCTTGATGGAATGATGTGGCAAGTCGTCAAGTCCGTGCCAGCTTGGAACGCCTGATTCTGAATGGCGCTTCCACTAAGTACCTATGGAAGCCTCGGCTTGTCTACTGAGCAGCAAGGCTTTCTATGACGTCGCCTTCAGGCAATCTTTCGGATGTTAGAGCGAACAGCGAGGGTTGTCACGGGTCGAGAACCACGGTGAACTTTGTCGTGCGTCCAAGGTATCTTCCGCTTCGCAAATCATACACATGCTCGGGAGTCGCCAGTTGGGCATCAAAGGACACCGTCCTTTCGAGCAACTCATTGCCACCGCCCTGCTGAAGATTCTCAGTCATCGTGTAGTTTACATTTCGTTCGAATGCGATTAGTCGTGACTTTCCCAATAGATAGCGATGCGTCTGAACTCGGGCAGACGGCGGAACTCTCGCTACCGGTGGCGCTGGCATTTGCGCGGCGAGCCAATCCAACCATTCTGCCGAGGGAGTCGCGGCGAATAGCCAAGATCCTGCAACCGCTTCAGCCATGCGTGGCGAGCTTGCGCATGACGGTTCTGGCTCGCTTCATAGCTGGAAAACCGGCGTAGCTAGGTCGAGCCATCGATGGTGCTTTCTAGCAGCCAAGCAGCTTGGATGCTCGGCTGACTGTAGTGAATTGCCAAAGTGTGCACCTTAGCTCTGGAATCACAAATTACTTGGACAGAAAAATTTTCTTCGTATATAATGCCTGCCCTTGGGCCTGCCCCTCATTTTTTTCGCCCCATGGGTAGGATAACGCGAATACTTCCTATAATTAGCATATAGAATGAACTCACCCCATACTTATGGTTGTCTGACCGGCTTGCTGCTGAATCTGTTGCTGCCATTCAGCGGATCAGCGGTAGCCGGCGATCTTGGCAAGGAGTTTGCAAATCCGCCGGATTCGGCCCGGATGTGGACGTGGTGGTTCTGGCTGGGCGATAAGGTGGATAAGGTGAGCATCACCGCAGACCTGGAAGCCTTGAAGGCCCAAGGGATGGCTGGTGTGACGGTTTACAGCCTCAGTGGGCCGGGCGTGCCTGGCAAGGGACCTAATTACATGAGTGCTGAGTGGCGCGAGTTGTGGAAGCACACGCTGAAGGAAGCTGATCGACTTGGGTTAGGCGTTAGCACGATGCTCTGCAGCGGATGGAATGCGGGTGGGCCGTGGATTAACCCCGAGCAGGCGTGCAAGCAGCATGTGCATTCCGAACTGATTCTTGAAGGGCCGAGGCACTTCAAGGGCAAGTTGCCGCTGCCTGGATCTGATCAGCGATTCTACCGGGATGTGGTGGTCCAAGCGTTTCCTACTGATAAGGCTAGAATCACTCTCACAGCCAGTAGTTCCCATAGCAATTATCCCGTCGATCAAGCCGGAGATGGCGATGGCAATAGTTTTTGGGTTAGCAATGGCGAGAAGCCCAACGAGGGGCCGAGCAAAGAAAAGCCGGAGTGGTTGATGGTTGATCTGGGGCAAAGTCGCCCGGTCAAGAATGTGTCTATTCAGCCTCGGCCGGGGTATGGCCCTAAAGACGCAGAGGTTCAGCTATCTGAGGATGGAACGACGTTTAAGCCGTTGAAAGCGCTGGTGATGGAGCGTGACCAGTCCACTGAGATCCTGTTGCCGGGTAAGCCTGTTCGATATATCCGCCTGTTTGTTACCTCGACGTATTCGCCGCAAAACGAGAATGTTCAGGTTTGCGAGTTGACGGTTGACGGAAAGTCTTTGCGAGGTGCTCCGTCGGGGTTGATGGCGCTGAAGACGCTCCGCGATACCGTCGGTGGCATGTCTGCTACGCCTGAGATAAACGGCGCGGCGCTCAAGCCGTTGCCGCCGGAAGGGGCCGGGATGGCGATTGATCCGGCCGCTGTTGTTGACCTTAGCGCCTGTTGCGATGCGGACGGGGTATTGGACTGGGATGTGCCGTCTGGAATGTGGAAGATTCTCCGTACGGGCGTCACACTGACCGGTGCCATCACGTCATGGTCGTCGCCGACTGGGGTCGGGTTTGAATCGGATCCGCTGGATGCTGCCGCCATGGAATTTCAGGCTGCCAATGTGCTTGATCCGCTGGTTGAGGATGCCGGTCCGCTGGCGGGGAAAGTTTTTCGCTCGGTGCAAATCGATAGTTGGGAGATCAACCACCCGAACTGGAGTTCGGGCTTGATTGACGGATTCAAGAAGTTCCGAGGGTATGATCCTCATCCTTATCTGCCGACCCTGGCCGACGAGATTGTCGGAAGTGCCGCTGTGAGTGACCGTTTTCTTTATGACTATCGCAGGACGGTGGGTGATTTGGTTGCGGAAAACTATTTTGGTCGGCTCAGCGCGCTTGCCGAGTCCAAGGGGATTGTGCAACAGAGTGAGGCGGGCGGTGTCTGCTCGCCGAAGGTGATGGCCTTGGACTGTTTGAAGAACCTAGGCCGATGCGCGATTCCGATGGGAGAATTCTGGCAGGATGGCACTTGGGTGGAGGGCAACCAAAACAAGAATGGCAAGCAGACAGCGTCTGCGGCGCATCTCTACGGCAAACGGATCGCAGCTGCCGAGGCTTTTACTTCGTTTGTCCACTGGGTGGATTCCCCCGCTACCCTCAAGCCCACCGCTGATAGGGCCTTTTGCGAGGGATTCAATCATTTCTTTATCTTCTCCAGCGCAACCCGGAGTGAAGACGGATTCCCCGGAACGGAATTCTGTGCCGGAACCCACTTCAACCGAAAGATTACCTGGTGGAAGCAGGCTCACTGTTTCAGCGATTATATTGCACGTTGCAGCCACTTGCTGCAGCAGGGGTTGTTCGTGGGCGATGTGTTGTACTATAACGGCGACGGATGCCCGAATTTTGTCGGGCCCAAACAGGTCGATCCGTCGCTCGGCGCTGGTTATGACTATGATGTGTGCAATTCGGAAATCATCCTCACCCGCCTGACGGTGAAGGAGGGGCGTATCGAGCTGCCGGATGGGATGAGTTATAGGTTTTTGGTTTTGCCGGAATCCACCACCATGCCGTTGGAGGTCCTTGCCAAGTTGAAGGAACTTGTCGCCGCCGGGATGACGCTCATCGGGCCCAAGCCGGAAACAGCGCCCGGGTTGACCGGGTATCCGCGCTGTGATGAGCAGATTAAAGCCATGGCAGCGGAGTTATGGGGAAACTGCGATGGGAAGGCGGTTAGGGAGCACGCCTTCGGGAAAGGTCGTGTGGTTTGGGGAATCACCCCGCAGGAAGTACTTGCCAAGGCGGGGGTGATGCCTGATTTTTCAGTTGGCGGTGAGCCGGGAGCATTTTTGGACTGGATTCATCGCAGCGCAAACGGAACGGAGATATACTTTGTGGCGAACCGGCAGAACCGCTCGGAGAAGGCGGTTTGCACATTTCGAGTCAGCGGCAGGCAGCCAGAACTCTGGGATCCGGTGAGCGGTCAGGTTCGGGTGCTGCAGCTGTGCAAGGTCGCAGGTGACGGAAGGATGGAGGTGCCACTGGAATTTGCACCCTATCAAAGCGGGTTCGTGGTCTTCAGGAACAAGGTTGAAGAGGTTGCCGCAGTTGTGGCTAATAATTACAAAGAATTGATGCCGCTGATGGAGTTGTCCGGCGCGTGGGAGGTGGCGTTTGATCCGAAGTGGGGCGGACCTGAGAGGATTGTGTTTGATAAACTGGACGATTGGACAAAGAGGCCGGAGGAGACGATTCAGTATTTTTCTGGTGCCGCCACCTACCGTAAGGTCGTTGATTTCCAGCAATCAAAAAGCGAAAATCCAAAGTCCAAGGTTTTTCTCGCCCTTGGCGAGGTGAGAGATTTGGCCCGCGTTCGGCTCAACGGCATGGATTTTGGCGTGGTCTGGTGTGCGCCGTGGCGGGTTGATGTCACGGAGGCCATCAAGCCTGGCGCGAATGCCCTGGAGATTGAAGTCATCAATCTCTGGCCTAACCGGCTGATTGGTGACGGCAAGTTGCCGCCGGGAAAGCGTTTCACGCAGACAAATATAGACGGATTCTACAGGGGGGGGCACAATCTTCTTCCCTCTGGTCTTCTGGGTCCTGTGCGGCTCATGAAGACGGAGTGAGTTTGAAACAGTCAATGTGAAAGTCCCAATTTCCTCTCATTCCATGAACCTCCCATCCAGCCACCAAGTCCTCATCCTGATCGCATTGGGCACTCTCACCAACCTGAATATTTTCGGGAATGATGAGTTGCATCGGACTCATCAATCTGGGCAGACTGGTCTAAGTTGACGGATTGGTCTGATCGTCCCGAAGCGTGCCAAATAATGAACCACTTTTCCTCCCTCCCCATGAACCGAACCACCTCTCGATGCCCCATTTGCCCCTGCGCCAAGACAATCCCGCTGGTCCTGCTGGTAGCCATGTCGTTTTCGCTTCAGGCAGCCCCGCCTAAAGCCACCGCGCCGGATCTCACCGTGCCGGGAGCGGCCGCCAAGATTGACAAAGAGTCTTGGAAATGGACTTACAACCTCGGTCCCACTGGGATGCGCGGATGGATCTATCATGCCTGGTCGGTCACTGCAGAGCAGGATGCTACCACTGGCTTTGCACCCTATCAGATTCTGGTGACCACAGTCGCTGACAAGACGCCGGCCGCAGGGGTGTTAGCCACCGACGACGTGATTCTGGGTGCAAGTGCGGGCAGTGGTGCCGTGCCGCTCTTCACCAGTGATGCCCGAAAATGCCTGGGCACGGCCATCGGTGCCGCCGAGGCTGGCAACGGCATCCTCAAGCTCAAGCGTTGGCGCGCGGGTTCCACCACCGATGTGTCCATTACCCTGCCCGTCATGGGGGCCTACTCCGACACCGCACCCTACGATTGTCCCAAGTCTGCGAAAATCATGGCGAATGCCGCCAAATCTCTCCAACAGAAGATCTTAAAAGGCGGCTGGGGCGGCGCCGACGGATCCGGGGCTATCAGTGCGCTGGCCTTGCTGGCGACGGGCAACCCCGAGTACCTGCCTATGTTGCAGGCTTACGCCCACTCGCTTGCACCCAAGGATCTCGACCTGGAGCGCAAAGGGGTTGACGCATGGAATTGCTATAACAGTATTTTCCTGGCAGAATACTATATGTTGACCAACGATGCCGAGGTGTTTCACGGGCTGAGCGAATATGTCATCTACGCGGCCAAACACACGAGCATGTTCGGCACGGCCGGCCACGGGTTTTCGACGGTTGCCCCCCCCGGTGGCTGGCAAACTGGCGGTACCCATGGCTCAATCAGTTGGTATGGACCGGTGAATCAGGCCGGCTTGGCCGCCCAGCTTACGATCGTGCTTGGCAGGAAGGCCGGCGTGAAAAATCCGGAGATCGACCCGGCCATCTCGCGAGCCGCCAATTTTTTCGGCTACTATGTGAATCGTGGTTCGATTCCCTACGGCGAACATCAGCCATATTACGGAGAGCACCAACTCCAAGGTGAGAGCCGGACCTACTACGATCATTGCAGCAACGGCAAGGATGGGTTGGCCGCAGTGATGTTCTCGTGCATCGGCGACAAGCCATTGCAAACGGAGTATTTCACACGGATGGCTCTGGCGGGATTTAAGGGCGAGCAGTACGGGCACACAGGCCAGGGGTTCAGCTATTTGTGGACGGCACTGGGTGCGGCAATGGGTGGCCCGAAGGCGGCCGCGGAATACCTCAAACAAGTGCGCTGGGATCGGGATATGAGACGGCGCAGTGACGGATCGTTTGTGTATGAAGGTGGCGAACAATGGGCACCCGGCATGGGCAAGGACTACTGGGATGATAGTTATACCTATTGGGGCAACCCGACTGCCTATTATCTCCTCCAAGCCGCCCTTCCCCTGAAGAAACTTTGCATCACCGGGAAATTGGTGACTCCAGCTAGGCAACTGCCTTCCAAGGCGGTGATCAATGCCGTCTGGGCCGCAGAATTCACCGGGCACTGTGGAAGTTATACCAATGAGCAACTGATCGCCGCCTTGGGCGAATGGGATCCTATCGTTCGGTTCAATGCCGCCACTGAGTTGAGTGTGAGGGCCGATGGACCGTCATTGATTCCGATGCTCATCACCATGGCGGAAAATCCCGCCAATGCCAATCAGCGCGAGGCGGCCTGCACGGCCCTGGGCTGCATGAAAGCCACCAGTGCAGTGCCCGCATTGACTCGCCGCCTCTCCGACCCAGACATCTGGGTGCGCGCCAAAGCCGCCAAGGCGATCGGACAGATCAACGCGGCGGCCGGCCCGTCGGTGCCCGAAATGCTCGGTGCCTTTGTCAAAAATGTGGCTCCAACCTATCCGTTTGAGGCCGGCTTCAATTGGAGTGATCCCTTGCAAATCGCCAACGGCTACCTCGCCGAGACATTGTTCAAACAGTTGGGGGGCGACACCATCAAGGCCGACAAGAGCCTGCTTTATCCGGCGATCCGGGCCGGCATCAAACAACCGGCCGGCATGTGGCGGGATATCCTCAGCGGCTTTGTGCAGGACCGCTTGGAGTTGACCGACGTGGTGGCACTGGCTCCTGATCTCTTCGCCGATGCGCAAACCGAAGGCCCGTGTGACCGGATGTTCACTTCCGGCCCCGTTGGCGCGGCCATGATGGCCCTTTCAAAACACAAGATCGATGAGGGGATCGACATCAGCCTCGGTAATGTCACTTATTGGGGTCAGTTGGGAAAGAGCGCCCTTGGCAGCCTGCCAGGATATGGCGAGGCGGCCAGACGAGCCCTGCCGGTATTGCATACCTACCTCGCCGCTTGGCCGCCAGGTGATAACAATGCCCCCATTATCATCAACACTATTGACGCGATCGAATCCGCCACGACCGCGCCGCCCCTGGTCAACGCGCTGCCAATCGCCAGTCCGCAAATCCTCGTGACTCCGCCCAATACCGCGAAGGCGTTTGTTCTAGCAGGATCCTCGTGCCGTTCTGATAAAGTGAGCTATAAGGTTGCTAGCCAGCCTGCGCATGGCAATCTAACAGGATCGGTGCCCAACCTGACCTATACCCCGGAGAAGGGCTTTCAGGGCATAGACCAGTTCACGTTCACGGTCACTGACAGTCTTACCACTTCGTCGCCAGCCACAGTGAACCTGCTTGTGGGCACTGCCGGCACCGGGCTGAAGGGTTATTATTACGACAACAAGGATTTGACAGCACTGAAGGTGATGCAGTTAGATCCGGCGGTAAATTTCGACTGGGGTTCGGCAGCGCCCGCCAAGACACTGGCCGAGGGTGCCTACGGCGTCCGCTGGGTTGGCCAGGTTCTTGCACCGGAAAGCGGGACCTATCGGTTCTCCACCCGCACCAGTGACGGGGTCCGGTTGTGGGTTAATGGTGTGCAGGTCATCGATGACTGGAACGACCATACGACCAAGCTGTGGAACGACAGCGCCGAAATCACCATGACCGTCGGCCAGAAATACAGCTTGAGGATGGAATGTTATCATAAGGCCAGTCCCGCCACGGCGCGGCTGTATTGGTATATGCCGTCCCGTAAGGCCTGTTCGATCATCCCGCAGGAGTTATTCTATCCGATGACGGGCGTCATCTTAAAATCGCCAACTAACGGAAGTTGTTTCGGTCCACCGGCGACGGTCACGCTGACCGCCGATGTCGCGGACGTGCCTGGCAAGGTGGCCAAGGTGGCCTTCTATAACGGCGACACAGCAATCGGGACCGCCACCGCGCCACCCTATTCCATGGAATGGAAGAATGTGCCTGCAGGTATCTATCGTCTAACAGTCAAAGCGGCAGGCATCAACGGCCAAGTGAGTACGTCAACAGCGGTTGTCATCAGGGTGGACGGCGACACGGTTCCGGTGACATCTGGCCTGGTCTGCTGGCTGGATCCCTCCTTTGGCATCTACAAGGATCCTGACCAGCAGGTTTTGATCTGGAATGACCGGTCTGGCAACGGACACCACGCGGTCCACAAGGAACACAACAGCCCGACCCTGGTGAAGAACGCGATCGAAGCGAAACCGGTGGTCCGCTTCACCGGTGATTGCCGGACCCTCATCAGCGGCAAGTTCTTTATCAAGGAGCAATATCTCGTCGTGCGTTCCCCATCGCCGACCTGGAGCAATGAGGGCTCGTTCATCGGGCGCGAATCGGGACGGGCTTCGAGCTACCTGCTCGATGGCACCGGGACCAGCGGCTTCAATGAGAACCCATTTCCGGCGGCCGTTTCCAAGAATGGCTCACCCATTGCGCTTGATAAATCAGCCAAGGGTGGATACAGCCTTGGAAACATCACCGACTTCATGGTCATCAAGATCACCGTCAATGACCAAGACACGAAGCCGACCAGTTACTTGCTCAGCGGCACGGATGGTGACCATTGGCTGTGCAAATTCGACCTCGCCGAGATTCTCTGCTATTCCAGAACGCTAACCGCTCCTGAGGAGGCGTCGGTCGGCGCGTATCTGACGGCTAAATACGGCCTCAAAACGGGTTACCCCAAGCATTGAGGCCGCTTGCAGTGGTTCGGCGCATGCGCTGAAATTAGCCTTATACACCGCCGAAACTCATGTAGTCATCGAAATCGAGCCATTCGAACCATGTCGCAAGGTCATCGCGCTCGGCACCGCCGGCTTGTTCAATGGCACCGTTGATGTAGTTGCGGCTGCCGTTGTCGCCGGGTGCGGAAGATTCGCGAAAACGGCTCCATGCCTCAATCTCGTAGTCCGCACGCTGGATCGGAGCGTTGGCTTGAATCCATGTGAGCAAGGCCGCGTCGCCGAGCCCTTTGGCAACTTCGGCCTTGAGAGCTTCGGGATCGATGCCTGTGAAGGCAAAGAAGCGCTGATCAAGCGGGCAGGCGTAGTGGTATTCGCCATTTTTGTCGTTGAGGAAGGCGCGGCACTTGTCAAGAATGCGCGGAAGGATCACGAAGCCGCCGAGGCGGGCACGGGCGCTGCGAGGCGGGCGTTGAGTGAGGTCTGGGTAAGTCATCGGGCCGGAATCTGGCGCGGAATCCTGAAAACACAAGCGGTTTTTCCCACCTCTTTGGAGCCAGCGTGAAATCGATCAATGATGGCAGGCACGGATTTTTTCCAGGCCTTCCAGCATGCGAGCCCGGGGGCAACCGAAGTTGAAGCGGAACCAACCGGGCCAACCGAAGGCTTTACCGTCCGATAGAAATAGCCCGGCACGGCGTTCAAAATGCTCGGCTGGGTTGTCCACGCCCAAGCGGCGGGCGTCGATCCAGGACAGATAGGTGGCGGCGCCCGCGACGATGGATAGATCCGGGCACCTACCGCGGATGAATTCGACAAGCGTGTCGCGGTTGCCTTTCAGATAGGCCAGCAGCGCCAGTCGCCATGGTTCGCCGTGGCGGTAGGCGGCTTCCGCAGCATAATACGACAGAGCGTTGATTTCCGAGAGAGTGTGGCCGCGGGTGGCGGCGAAGCGTCGGCGCAGGGCGGCGTCGGGGATGATGGCATAGGCGTAGCCAAGGCCGGCGATGTTCCAGGTTTTGCTTGGAGAGAGCAGAGTGATGCTGCGTTGGGCGAGGGCGGGGGGCAAGTTGAGTGCCGAGAAATGGGGTGTGAGTGCCTCGTCGAGGATGAGGTCGCAGTGGATTTCGTCTGACACGAGCACCAGGTCATGAGCTTCACAGAATTGTGCAAGCCGTATGATCTCCGCTGGCTCGAATACCTGGCCGAGCGGGTTTTGCGGGTTGCACAGCAGAAACAAACGCGTCTGTTTTGTTACGGCGCGTTCCATGGCGGCCCAGTCGAAACCCCAGCGGCCACCCTCGAACGCGTGGTCCACCGTCACCAAGTCCACCCGGGCATCGTGATGGACATTGAGGAAGGGCGGATAGACCGGGGTGCAGGTCATCAGCGCGTCGCCGGGCCCGCAAAACGCCCGTGCTGCCAGCGAAAGTGCTGGCACAAGACCGCCGAGGTGGACGATGTGGTCGATGGGCACTTCGGCCTGGCGGCGGGTTCGCAGGTACTCCAACACGGCGTCGTTGAGGCCGGCATGTGCCTGAGGATAGCCGAAAACCCCGTGTTCGACCCGGTTGTGCAAGGCTGCTAGAATCTCTGGCGCAGATGCAAAATCCATATCTGCTACCCAGAACGGATCAAGGTCCGGGCGCCTGTCGTGCTTGATACAGCCGGTGCCGCGGCGGGGGATTGGGATGTCGAAATTGATGCTCATCGCCGCGCAGTGTTCATCGGCGGGGGGGGCGGGCAAGCGCAATCATCGCAGATAGCCTGTTTTTTCTCAATCCCCATTGCGCCTCGCTGGCTTGAAGCCGGGATTGCGCTTGTCCGTGGGCAGGATGAGTTGGAGCGAGGCGTCGGGCTGTTCCATCCGGACACTATGCCCGCAACGCCAGCCCTGTCGATCGTAAGCGTTCAATAGCCGGCCACTAGCCGGGCGCGGGCTACCTGTCGATCTGCCGCACTCTCAGGGAATTCAATTTGCTCCACTCATTGGCTCTCTTGAGGTCGAACGCTGGGTTCTGAACCCGAGCAACGAACTCACGCATGAGGAAAAGACCAAGGTCTGGCAAGCAGCCGCCGGCCTTGAGCTCCCAACCAAGCGATCCTGAGGACACTGGGCTCTGATCTTCAACACCCCAGTAAAGAATCTCTCTTTTGAAGGGGATTCGAGCCAGTTTCATTCCCTGACGTGCCGATGCAATAGCAAATTCCGTTAGGCATCTGAGATATATCGCCCCGCCTGCGCTCCCCAGCAAGGGCCCTAGCGTTCTAGCAGCAGATCATCTCCCAGCAGCACAAGATCGACGCTGCCTCGCAGTGTCTGATTGAGGAAAGGCGTGTTGCGGGATTTGGATTGCATAAACTCCTCGGTGAAAGTCGTTGTTCCATCCGGATCAAACAGCAGCAGGTCGGCCGCCTGGCCCTCGGCAATGCTGGCAACCGGCAGTCCCATGAGACGGCGGGGCTCAGCAGAGTATCGCTTGACCAGCAGGTCCCAACCGAAAACATCGTTGGCGACAAAATGATGATAGAGTGAGACCAAGGCGGTATCCAGACCGGTAATTCCATTGGGAGCACTGATGAAATCCTGGGATTTCTCAAAAGGCGTGTGTGGCGCGTGATCGGTGGCAATGATATCAAACACACCATCGATGAGACCCTGCAGCAACGCATCATTGTCGGATCGAGTGCGCAAGGGCGGATTCATTTTGTAGTGGGTATCGAAGTCACCAATGTGCTCCTCATTGAACAGCAGGTGATGCGGGCTGACCTCAGCGGTGACGCGCACATCACCCCGGCTTTTCCACCAGCGGATGGTCTCCATGCCGAGTTTGCTAGAAACATGTTGGATATGAATATGAGCACCGGTGGCATGCGCCAAGCGGATGTCCCGATCAATGATGATCTCCTCGGCACAGGCTGGCGAACCCTTGATGCCAAGCCGATAACTGATAAGCCCGTCATTGAGTGCCCGAGGCCCTGCCAGTTCGGGCAGTTCACAATGACTGGCAAAAAACATGCCAAATTCACCGGCGTACTGCATCGCCCGCCACAACAGCGCCGCGTCGGCGGTGGTGTCGCCATCATCGGTGAGCATCTTCACACCCAGTGCCCGCATCCCGTCAATCGCAGCGAGTTCCTTGCCATGGCGGCCCTTGGTGACGCAGCCGGACGTAAGCACCGGAATGCGGGCATGGCACCGGGCCGATTCCAACACGCTCGCCACCACCGTCGCACTATCAATCGCCGGGCTTGTGTTAGGCATCATCACCACCCCGGTGACTCCACCATTGATGGCCGCGGCACTGCCGCTGGCGATGGTTTCCTTGGCTTCGAATCCGGGTTCGCGGAAATGCACATGTGCATCAAACATGCCTGGCATGATGATGCGGTTGCGGGCATCAATGACGCGGGCGGTGACCGCCGGGGCGATGCCAACCGCGATGGTCTTAATGATTCCGTTCTCGACCAGCACATCCCCACGGGTCAGGACTGGTGAATGCTCGGAGGCAATGCGGGCGTTTTGAATGAGGAGGGTCATGATGAAGAGATTGGATAGATCGATACGCGGAAGGCCTGAGATAGCGGTGTGATACGCGTGGGTCGGATTGAGAAATTGGAATGAGTTACATCAGGTTAGACCGGCGACATGATTCGGGCAACTTGCTTGATCGATCATTTTGCGAAGGGACACGCATCGGAAAAATTACTGGCTATTCCTCTTTCGCACCCGGCTTGAGCCAATAAAGCACGGCCATCCTAACAGCTATGCCATTTTCGACCTGATCATTGATAAGGGAACGTTCGTAATCCATGACGGCGTCGCAAAGTTCGACGCCGCGGTTGACCGGGCCGGGGTGCATGATGTAGAGCCCGCGCTGGCGAATCTCGTCGAGGCGGGCGTCGGTGACGCCGTAGAGCCGATGGTATTCGCGCAGGCTTGGGAAAAATTGGACGTCCTGGCGTTCCATTTGCACGCGCAGCAGATAGACGATATCAGGTGTCCAAGCCATGGCTTCCTTGTAGTTGGTGAAGCGGCGGACATTTTCCGGGCCTACCCGAGGAACGAGTGATCCAGGGCCGAGGAAGGCAACCTCTACACCGATTTTTTTCAGGATGGTGCTGGTGGAACGGGCAACGCGAGAGTGGAGGATATCACCGATGATGAGGACACGTTTGCCGGCGGGATCCGGGAATTTCTCCTTGATGGTAAAGGCGTCCAACAAGGCCTGTGTTGGATGAGCGTGGGCACCATCACCCGCATTGATGACCGATGCACGGGTGAGCCGGGCGATGGTGCCTGGGAGGCCGGCACGGCTGTGGCGGACGATAATAAAATCCGAGCGCATCGCCTGCAAGGTCTCGATCGTTTCCCTAACTGACTCACCTTTGGTAATGGATGAATGGGCGACGTCGAAGTTAGTGACATCGGCGGAGAGGCGTTTAGCGGCGACCTCGAATGACGAATGAGTGCGGGTGCTCGCCTCGTAAAACAGCATGAGCACGGATTTGCCCTTGAGGGCTGGAACTTTTTTCACCGATCGGGTGAACAAATCCTTAAACGGGACGGCTTGGTTGAGGAGGTGCTCGATCTCCTCGCGTTCAAGGGAAATGATATCTAGCAAATCTTTATGTGGCATGCCGGAGTTGGTAAAAGTAGTGAATGGCGGCGAAGACGAGGGCGAAGAAAGCGATGATGGCGATAAACGCGCCGTGGTGGCGGGACAAGGATTTTGTGATGGCGATGAAAGCGGCGATGGGGAGAACGCCGAGGGAACAGGCCGTGAGCAGATGATAGCCGTGGCTCCATCTCAGGGACAGGGTGTAGGACTCCGTCATCCTGGACAAACCGTCCAAGATGACCGGGGCCGCAGCACCGCCGATAGCCAACAGATAGCCGCAAGCGAGCAGGACGGGGTGAGCGGCACTTGGAAGCTGATAGGCACCC
>JBAXCM010000019.1:0-21332 GCA_037141475.1 Verrucomicrobiota bacterium
CCCATTATCGTAAAGAAACATCCGGGAAACTGCAACAATTCCAGGGTTGCGGCACTTGGCCAAGATGACGACTGTGATGACCGGGACCCCTTTGCCCCCCTCGGCATGGCCATCAACGAAAAGGGACTGCCGGGTGATAAGAAACCGAGGCCGTGGGGCCCCACCAACCCGAAACCGCAAAGGACCGCTTCCGGACCTGAGGAATGCGATGACGGCAACTACGACCCCGGTGACGGCAGCTTTCTAAGCATTGCAATATGTCAATTTCTCTCCAAAAAAGGCTACGATTATTACAAGGCTCAGTCGGATATGAATTCCGCCGGGATGCAGCACAACCCGTATTTCGTGTCTGGCGGAATAAGCGGCGACATGCCGTCCACCTCTGCCCGTGAGGGAATCCGACGGCCGGTCAAGCACCCGGATCTGATGAAACGGGAAATGGGTCCAGCCGCGATCACCCCGGCTCCCTCGGGTTTGCCCGGCGAGGTGTCCTTCCAGACCTGCGATCTATCACTCGCTTGTCCGGCCGGGCCGCCGCTCGTCTGGGTGCGCACCTACCGGTCGATGAAACCGCTCAACGCGGGTCACGGCACGGGCTGGGATTTTTCCTATAATATCTGGATCGAAACCCTGCCCTCATCTGCGGGTGCCAGCGCATCTCGGGTGGTCGTCCATGATGGCCGCGGCCGCGCTGATATCTTCTTCCGCCAGGCCGATGGGACGTATCGTTGTGAGGGCATGTTCCGCGAAGGCCGGTTCACCGGCGAAACCTTCACCCTCACCTTCGCCGACAAAGGCACCTGGACGTTCAACCCGCTCGACAGTTCATCGTCCGCCGGAAAAATCGCCGCCATCACCGATCGCAACGGGCTCGCCCTCACCTGTGCCTACAATTCCGCCACCGGCCTGCTCGCTTCTGTGAGCGATTCGTTTTCTCCACCGCGCGTTCTCAACGTCACTTGGGACGGAGCAGGCTTCATCGCCCGTGTCGCCGACTCCAGCGGACGCGGCATCCAATTCACCCGTTATGGCGCGGCCGACCCGGATGGCAGCGAAGGCGACCTGAAATCCGCCTCCAGTCCGCAGGTTGGAGGCTCTCTCTCTGTCGTCGGAGCCACGGTTTACACCTATTCCACAGGAAATTCCGACCCCAACCTCAACCACAACCTGCTCAGCATCACCGACGGCGCAGGAAGATTGTTAGAAGCATTCACCTACTCTACGCAAAGCGATCCTCTCCAACTCGACTACGACACCTGTGTTTCCCACAACCGCCACGAGACCGGCCACGCCACCCTGAACCGGCGCGAGCTTCAGCCGCAGGGAACCTCACCCGTGGGTGGCTACACGATCTTTGAAGTCGATGAAATCGGCCGCCTCACCGAAACCGTTTGCGACCGCCTTCACCGTGTTGTTAGCCTCCGCGAGTACACCGGTTTCTGCGTGCCTGGAATTCCTGTGACGTCCACCGACAACCGTCCCACCGGACCCTTGCGTGCCAACGATCCGCCGTATTTTGAAACCACCTGTGACTACAATGCGGACAGCCTGTGTACACGCATCACCCATCCGGACGGCAGCCAGGAACTCGTCACTTATGCTCGCGACTTCCAGCTTGGTTGCCCGGTGCGCGAGCGTGCCAATCCCCGCGTGATAACCCTGCGTTCCGCCAGTGGCGAGGAACGTGTGGTGACCTGTACCTACCAACCGGGTTTCGGCAACCCGGAGTCCGCCCGCCCGGGAAATCCAATCGGCGGCCTCTGCGTCAAAGGCGGCAGAAATCCCGGTGGTTTGGGGATAGCCCACCCGGGCAATCCGATCAGCGGACTCAGTGTCAAAGGTGGTCCGCATCGGGCAGACAGCCTAGCCAAAGTCAGGAAGGGCGGCGTCATCAAGGGAAACATTTCTATCAGCACCGTCAGCCGTCAGGCTTCGGCAACGACTTTCACACAAGATGGAAGCGGCCGCCACACGCCCTTCCAGAACCAATCGAGCATTGCAGGAATCGCCGGCGGTGCCATCGCGGGAATCGTCATCGCCGCGCGTGCCACAGGCGAAGACGAAGATTGCGATGGCTCGGCCGATGATGCCGAGCACAAGATCGGCCCGAAACAAAAACCCTGGCTGTGCTCGAACTTCCGCCTCAGCATGGTCAGTGCCCACGGCCAAGTTTCCACTTGGAGCTATGACGAGCACGGCAACTGCACCAGCGCCCTCAGCCCATTGCCTGGCAAGGGCTCGCTCTATCAATACAATACCCGCGGCCAGTGCACCGGCACCACCGTGCTCAACGGGCCGGACTCCTCGTTTCATGACGAATGCACCTACGATGCCGCAACCGGCCTCCCTAGCAGCTTCGTCTGCGACAACGCCGGCCTCCATCTAACCACCAGCGTCGTGTACGATGCGTTAGGACGTGTCACCGGCGTGACAGACCCCCGCGGCAACGACTGGCTATATGCCTACAATCCGCTCGACCAATGCGTACAGGCCCAATCCCCGGCCATGCCGCAACGCATCTCGATGAACTTCACCATCGACGCCGGCGGCCGCGTCGCCCGCTGCGACGTCGATCACCTCGCACCGGATGGAACCCCGGATGCCACCAATCCCACCTACTCGGCATTCTATGTCTATGACGATCGGGCCCGCCTGGTTCAGGTGGCGGAAGAAGAACGCCCGGTCAATCCCGCACCCGGTGCCCTCGCCCCCGATCCGCAGGAACTTGGAAGTTATGCCATCTGCAACCTCGCCTATGATGATGCCGGCCAGATCGTGCGCATCAGCACCCCCGCCGCCTGCCGCGCCCAAGCCACCAATCTCGCCTGTGATTTCACCTATGACGAACGCGGCCTGCTGCACCACTGCATCGACGGCGGCACCGGCAATCCCAACGCCGTCACCACCGAATGCGATTACGATTTGCTAGGTTTCTGCGTCCGCTCCGCCACGCTCGCCACTGGCGGCATCACCAGCCCGCAAACAATATTCACTTATGATGGCTTCCACCGCCTCGCTTCCGCCACCGACCCGATGGACAACCTGACGATTTTTGAATATGGAAATGATGACTCCGTGACCACCTCTGTTTACGGCGAGATCAATGACGTGCCCGGGACCAAAGGCAATGTGCTGCTGGCAAAACACAAAGCCAAAATGAGCAATCTGCAATCCAATCCAATGTATGCCGGGAGAGCTAGTCATGGCTTCGATTCCAAGTCTTCTGGTCTGCTGGTGGAGAGGACCGCCTTCTTCGGCGTAGAAACCGCAAACGACACCTTCACCGTCGAACGCTTCAGCCCCGGTGACTCTGGAACCCATCCCACCGAAGTCACCGTGGTTGACCGCTCGCCCGCCGGACTCGTGCAAACGGTCACTTGCAATGGCGATCTGCTGCTCTCCTGCGAATATGATAGTGCCGGTCGCCTCACTCGTTGCCAGGATGGCACCTGCGCTGCGGCGCGAACATTAGATGCCTGCGGCAACGTGACCTCGGTCACCCGAACCGACATCTCCGGGGTGCTTGGCACTCCTAACAAAACCTTCACGGTCGCCAGCTCCATTGATCCGCTCGGGCGCAGCACCCAAACCACCGACGGCACCGGCAACACCGCATCCCTCGCCTTCGATTCACTCGGCCGCTGCGTGACCATGACCGAACCCGGCGGGCTGGTCGTCCACACCACCTATGATAGCGACTCAGCCACCGGTCCGTTCAGCATACAGGTTTCAGCAGACGTCGATGGTGATGGAACTTCCAAAGTGCTGTCCAGTTCCCTGGTCCGCTGTGGCGAGTGCCGCAGTGTGACGAATTCTAACGGAAACACCACCGTCTTCAGCAGCGACGCCCTTGGCCGGGTGATTCGCTGCGATCATCCTGACACCACCGATGAAGAGTGGAGCTACGACTCGCTCGGACGCAACACGGTTTGGAAATGCCAGGACTCATCCTTTCGCACCACCACTTTCGACCTGAATGGGCGCCCGACATCTTGCGCTTGGTCCAAACCTGCAGCCGGAGTTGCCCCTGTCGCGGATACCACCTATTTTCACGATGGTCTCGGCCGCTGCGTGACTGTCGTGCAGGGGTCCTCTATCGTGACCTTCAGATTCGACTCCTGTGGCAATCCCACCAGCGAAACACAAGATGGATTAACGGTTTCCCGCACCTTCAACCAACGCGGACGCACCAGCATCACTTATCCTGATGGCCGCCAATTTGTCGAAACCCGCGACCCAACCGGCCTGCTGCTTGCCGTCTATGCCGTGAGTGGTGGCAAGCCGCTTACGCCACCGGTGGTTGCACTGGATCACCTCGGCCACCGGGTTTGCCGAAGCACCCAAGGCAACGGAGTGCTCACCAACTATAGCTATCGTAGCGATGGGGACGCCTCTCTAGCAGGTGGCAACGACGCTTCCTTCGACGCCTGCGT
The DNA here is from genome assembly GCA_037141475.1 of Verrucomicrobiota bacterium. Classification (GTDB taxonomy): domain Bacteria; phylum Verrucomicrobiota; class Verrucomicrobiia; order Verrucomicrobiales; family Akkermansiaceae; genus Luteolibacter. Next base: position 4,434 of record JBAXCM010000019.1, read on the forward strand.
CCGCATCACCGTTAGCAATGCCGCAGCAACCCTCCTCAGCGACACCATCCTGGGCCGCGACCCTAACCAGCGGGTGACCCGCGAACGAACCGTCTTCGCCGCAGGCACTGGTGCTCCCGGCCGATCCAAATCGTTCACCTTGGATCGCCTTGGCCGCATCACCGACTGCCTCACCAATCGCCGCGATGTTCCCAATGGGGAGATCATCGTCGAGAGCCATGTCACCTACACCCTCGACCTCGAAGGCCGCCGTTTAAGCGCCACTGGCGGGAGCAATCCCGGGACTTACACCCAGTCAAGCAAGCTGCCACCCGGCGACCAACAAATGAGTCAATACACCTCATGGCCCGGTGGTCCGTTAGTGTGGGATGACAACGGCAACCTCGCACTGATGACCACCGCCACCGGATCACTCACCTTCGTCCACGATGCCGATGGACGACTCGTCGCCGTAAACGATACCGCCACCGGGTCTCCCATTACCAGCTACGATTACGATGCGCTCGGCCGCGTGATGATCCACAAAATCCACGGTGGAGGCGGTCTGCAATCCATTGCCTCCCGCTTCGTCTATGACGGCAGCGTTTGTATCCAGGAGTTAAGTGATGATGGCAGCGGTGTCCTCAGCCCTGACATGACTCTGGTCTGCGCCAACGGCCTGAAACAGTGCATCTCCACCCGCAATGGAACGATTTACTATCCTCACGGCGGATTGGAAAACGCATTGATCCGCCCCGGCCATCACAAGCCCGGCACTTGCTCGTCCATCACCCTCATCACCAATGCCACTGGCGAAGCAATCGAACGCTTTGATTGCGACGATGCATGCAAACCAATCTTCCTCGATGCCAACGGCACGCCCGTTGCGGATACGAGTTCGTCCGTAGGCCTGCGCTGGATGGCTCCGGAAAGTTCTTGGGAGCCGGAGATCAGCATGTTCCACGGCACCGACGGGACCTACAGCCCGGACCTCGGACAACAGGTGTCCCGCCGCCGCCCCGGAAGCAATTGGAAGGGCGGATATATCATGCATGTCACCTTGCTGAAGTGACCGGATTGCCGTCAAGCTCAGGAGCCGCCCAAGTCTTTGAAGGATTGCCCACTCCACCCGTTTGTCACTCGTTTTTCACCCGATCTTGGTGTTTCTGGATTGCAGCCGCGCTGCTAAACTGCCATTTTACCGCACCCGCAGAATCAAAGCGGCAACGCAATCTAATAAAGCTCATCCATGCAGCTCCAAATTGACACCCAGCTGGCATCACTCACTTGTAAATGAAACGACGAAATTTTCTAATGCAGGCGGGAGCTGGACTGCTGCTGGGACTTTCGGTGTTCGGACAGGGGGCCGGGACGGATTCCGGAGCGGCTGTGAAACCTGCGGCGGGACGGCCTAACTTGGTGTTTGTGTTCAGCGACCAGCAGTCATTCGACATGCTTGGCAGTGCGGGCAACAAGGAGATCATCACGCCGAATCTCGACAAATTAGCGGCGGAAGGCGTGCGTTTCACGCAATGCATCTCGAGTTCGCCGGTGTGTACGCCATTCCGCGGAATGCTCCTGACCGGGCAGCACCCGCTGCGCAGCGGTGCGTTCTGCAACGACGTCCGCATCGTTCCCGGAGAGGGTCGGTACTTCGGCGAAGTCCTGCGCGATGCCGGCTATGCCTGCGGTTATATCGGCAAGTGGCATCTCTACGGCGGCGATCGCAACCGGCCGATTCCCGCTGGCCCGTTCCGCTATGGCTTCGACCAGACGTTTTTGTCAGATAACTGCAATGAGCTTTTCGATGCGAAGCGCGCCTATTTCTGGGACGATAACGGGCGAAAGCAGCCGTGCGGCGACTGGGAGCCCGATGCGCAGACGCGCCAGGCTGTGAAATTTATCGAGGACAATGCTGCGAAGCCGTTCGCGCTTTTCCTTTCGTGGCACCCGCCTCACAACTGGGACGGGGAATATGGGTACGACGGGCCGCCGGATTTACTCAAGCTTTATGACCCGGCCAAACTGACGCTCCGTCCGAATGTCGAGGATACGCCACAGATCCGCAAGATGTACCAAGGCTACATGGCCCTGTGTACGGGCAATGATCGCGCGTTTGGCGAATTGATGGGCAAACTGCGCGAACTGAAACTCGACGACAATACGATTGTGGTTTTCACCTCCGACCACGGCGATCTCCTGCTCTCGCACGGTTTCCGGGGGAACAAGGGCAGGCCGGAAATTGAGTCATTGCGCGTGCCGCTGCTCATCCGCTGGCCGAATGGGTTGAAGCCGCGAGTGAGTGACCTGCTCTTTGGCTCACTGGATTTCATGCCGACCCTGCTTGGTATGCTGAACGTTAGCATACCGGAGACCTGTCAGGGCCGGAATCTTGCCGAGGCGATTGTCAAGGCGAAGGACGATGCCGTCGAATCCGTGCCGCTCTTCCTGTTTCCCTGGAAGTGGCGGGGAATTTATACACGTCGCTATACCTATGCCTTCGATCTGCCACCCAGTGTTAGCATCTACGGCCGGGATATGCGTTTTGCGTGCCTATATGATCATCAGGCGGACCCGCGTGAAATGAAAAACCTGTTTGATGCGCCGGAGCAGAAGGATGTCCGCGACAAACTTCACGCGCAATCACTGGCCTGGATGGAGAAATTCGGGGATGCCGGGATAGATTTTCCCGAACTGATGGAGCAGGTCATGGTCAAGGAGGATATCAGGCGCGGCATACATGGCTCCATGACAAGTCACTCATCGGGCCAGGGTCGGCTGAAGGGCCGACCGGAAGATGTTCTGGCAGGAAAAATCAAATGATATACAAATCGATCTTATCTTTGGCCGGTCGGTATCACGCAATAATATTTATGAAAATAATATCAGTTGGGTTAATGTGGATGGTTCAGTTGCAGTTATGCATGCCAACTGCGGTGGCGGCGGATTTGGCCAGCCTGCCAGTTCCTCAGAGAGCGGGCAAGACCGGGGACGAGCCATGGCTGAAGCAGGCCAGAGAGCATGTGCTTACGCCGACGTCCGAGCGGGTCAAGCCCGTGTGCGTCACTCGCACGGAGGGCAAGGTTGAGGGGGCCGAGGCGCTGCTGGGTGAGCATGGCCACAACTGCCGCCTGACCTATGACACTGGAGGCGTGAAGCCGGTGGTTATCCTGGATTTCGGCAATCAGGGTACCGGCGGGTTCGCGGTGTTCACCGTCACGGCAAAAACCGGTCTGCCAGTGCTGCGGCTGGCCTATGCCTGCCATCCAGATGGCATCGGCGAAACCGGTTGCTTTGACCGCGGGTCCCGGGCCACCTATCTCGGGGGGGCTGTGGACCTGCCGGTGCTGCCGGCCAATGTGAACCGTCATGAGACCTATACCATCCCGCGCACCGGTCGGTTCATCGCGCCTCTGGTCCAGGGCCACACAAGGTATGTCCGGGTCCAGCTCGATACCCCCGGCACCTCGGTGGACATTGATTCTGTTAGCATGGTGAACCGAGAAGTGTATGACCATTCCCCGCATGACGGGTATTTCCTTTGCAGCGACGAGCGGCTCAACCGCCTGTGGTACATCAGCACGTGGACACTGCAGATTGCCTCGCTGCCGAATCAAAACGCCTGGAAAACGCTAGACGGCTGGCTGCTGCCCCGCAAACTCGAACAGGCGGATGAAATCGGGCTGAGCACCACGGGCGAAAAGTGGCAGGATGTCACCCTCGAAACGGTGTTTGAACTCAGGGCCAACCCGCATTTCACCGCAGCAGCGGGGGTGGCATTCCGGGCCAAGGACCCAGCCAACGCCTACACGGCGGAGGTGGCGCTCGACGGGGTGTTCAAATTGCGCAAACGCATTGCTGGCAAGGATACCGTCATCCGTGAGAGGAAACTCGAGGATTCGTTGCTAGACGGCCGCCAATACAAATTGCAGATCTCGGCATTGGGTCCGGTCTTGACCACTCGGTTAGATGGCGCGGTGATCGATGAGTCGCGGGATGAGACATTTTCGACCGGGCGGGTTGGCTTTTATACACCCAAGGAAAAATGGCCGCTGTTTGATTATATCACAGTCAAGGACGGCAAGGGCCAGAACCTTTTGACGGACGATTTCTCTGGTGATTTGTCGCAGTGGCAGTTTGCACGCACACTCCCGCATGTGGTGGATGGCGGCAAGCGCGACCGCCTGCTCTGGACCGGCGATCTCTATTTCGGTCAGCGGAGTTCCTATTATGCGTCTGGGAATCCAACGTATATGCGCGGCTCTCTCGAGATGATGGCCTTTAACCAGACGCCGGAAGGTTATGTGCATGCCTCGCCTTATGCCGAGCGCAGTGTTCCGCCGCCCTCGGGAGATTTCGGGCCATTTCCATCCGACGAATTTGCCGCATGGCTCGCACCGGTCGCTTGGGATCATCTGTTATATACGAATGATGTCAGAACGTTGAAAAATGTCTATCCGGCGATCAAACGCCTCGAGGCGTATCTTGACTCACGCATAGGCGGAAATGGTTTGTTTGTCCAGCGTCCCGAGACCTCAAAGCATGCGTGCAATCTAGAGCTCGGTGATGTCCGGACGCGTTCCTATATGAATATCCTGATGTGGGGTGTCTTCAGCGACACCGCTCGCATTGCCGAACGGCTAGGTCTAGCGGATGATGCAAAGGCCTCACAGGAAAAGGCCGACGCGCTCAAGAAGGTCATCTTCGAAATGTTCTGGGATGAGGTGAACGGATGCTTTCACGAGGCGCTGGAGACACCCAAATCCGGCTCAGAGGCCAACGCCCTGGCTCTCTCGATGCGACTGGTGTCAGCGGAACAGGCGCTACGCATTGCTCAGCAGTTAAAAAAGAACGATCATGGCAAGTTCCAGAGCTTGGCGAGCCGAGGCCGCTTCGAGTACGGGTTTGGCCAATCGGCCATGCAGGCGATTTTCGATCATCACTGGCTGCAACTGCTCGACACCAACTGGAAAGGAACCGCGACCACCTCCGAGTGCATGAACATGCTCACGCGGGGCTGGGGGGATGAGTCGCATCCTGATACGGCAATCGCAACCCATTTCAGCGCTTATATTCTGGGCGTGACGCCCACGGCACCCGGGTTCAGCCGCTTCCAAGTGCGGCCGACGCCGGTGCGGGAAGTCACCTGGGCCAAGGGAGTGGTTCCAACTCCTAACGGGCCAATCACGGCAGCCTGGGAAAATGCCGGAAAGATATTCAAGCTGGATCTATCAGTGCCTCAGGGCACACAGGCTGATGTGGTGTTGCCGAAGGGCGGAACGCTTCTGGTCAACGGCAGGCCTGGAGAGATTATTGGACTCAAAACGGGCACCTACACGATCGAAGTCCGCGGTCTGCCTGCCGACGCATGGGCCGATCCATCTGAAATTGAGGCGGCTCGTGAATTGCAATTGAGGAGCGAATCTAAAATTAGACTCTAGTCTCCACTCAGAGTTCTCACAGCGTTTGGTTGACTACTTCACGAAGAGATCAGTGTTTCGAAAGCACCCTTCAAAGTGAACTGTGCCAAATCCGGTGGATAGGCGAAAAGATCCATCACCAGATACTCGACGCTGCTATCAGGAAAACGTTTTCGACACAGGTCGATAGCCGCCTGGGAGATATCGAAGGCAAATAGTCATTGACTCTACCCCATGCATTGCTGAATCCTCCCGTAGCCCTAACCACCATAGCTTAGTTTGGTAACTCTATGGCCGAAGCCCGGGGCAAGTTCAGACACAACTCCATGAAATCCAAACCCAATCCATTCCATTCTTCCGCAGCCCTCAGCGGTGCTGCTATCGTATTCGCCTGCTTCACCCTGCTCAAGCCCAGCGCGCAGGCGGCAGACCAACTCTGGATCGGTGCTGCGACAGACGACAACGTGACCACTGCGACCAACTGGGTGGGCGCAGCCCCGTCTGTAGACACCTGGCAACCGTTCATTTTTGGCAGCGATGTCGTGAATGGCAACGTGAATCTCGACCGGTGGGTTGCGGTCAGTAGCCTCACCCTGACCAGTGGTCTCACCCATGATATCACGATCAACAACGGACCGATTGTCATGGGGGGCTCGCTTGTTGACATGTCCACCGCCGGGGCCAATCTTACCCTCAACGCACAGCTTCAGCAGGCGTGGGGCGATATGACTTTCAACGTCGGAGCCGGTCGAACGCTCACTGCCGCCGGTGGTGTCGCCGAATCAGGCTGGTTTGGACTTCACACTGGCCTCACCAAGAATGGTGCGGGCACGGCGGTGATCCCCTCAGCGTTAAGCTACACCCTCGGCACCACAGTCAACGGCGGCACGCTCCAAATGCCCGATGGTTCATGGGTTTTAAATGGGGTGGCTCATCAACCGATCACGGTCAATGCGGGTGCCACTTTTAACACATCCTCTGGGGCCAGTGAATTCGCCGTTGGCCCGACGCTCAATGGCGGCACGATCAACTCCCGCGGACTGGATCTTCCTGGCCGCGGGAACTGGGGGAACATCTTGCTCGATGCGGGTCTCCAAATAACCGCCGGTGGCGCGGCGGTTTCGACCATCGCCTCGCAGGTGAGCATAACGGGCAACACAACCTTCTCTGTGGGGTCCGGCAGCACATTGAACATGACCGGCCCGGTCGTTGATTCTCCTTGGGGCACCACGGGCGTCATCAAGAGCGATGACGGCACGCTCACGCTCTCCAGTGCGACTAACGATTACACATGCGGCACCACCATCAGCGGAGGCACGCTGGCATTTGGCGGAGCTGGTCAGCTAGGTGGCGGCAACTACGGCGGCAACATTCTCAACCATGGGGCGTTGGTTTATGGCAGTTCTGCGGCACAAACTCTATCCGGTGCCATCAGCGGCAGAGGGTCGCTTACCCAGAGCGGCTCTGGTACGCTTACCCTCTCCGGCACCAACACCTACGGCGGCGCAACGACCGTCAACGCCGGAACCCTCGAAATTGGCAACGCTGCGGCCGTCGGCGGCACCAGCGGGATCACCGTCAACTCCGGTGGCAGTCTTTACTTCGACTCCGGAACAGCCAATGGATCTATCAGTGCGCCGATGAGCTTGAATGGCGACGGCGGCGGTAATGCCGCGTTGGATACCTCTATCGGCAGCGGCCAGATCACTTTCACCGGTCCTATCACCCTGCTGGGCGGCAGTCTGGTTCGAGCGATTGGTGACCATTCAACCCTGAATTTCACCAATGCCATCCACGGGACAGGTTCTCTGGCCTTCGCAGGATTTGGGGGTGGGGCAGGGACCAAAGATTTCATGGTCCTTTCCGGTACCAGCGATTTCACTGGCGATCTCTGGATCGTTACCTGGTTCGGTGCCGCCCAAGTCACGCTTAGCGGCGGAGATAACCGGCTGCCCACCACGACGTTGGTCGCTGTAAAAGGCACCTCTGGGATGCCTGGTGCTCTGGATCTCAATGGCAACAACCAGACCATCGCGGGCCTTACCGACGCAATTGGCTGGGGTGGCATGGATGGTACCCGTTGCGTCGTCAATACCAGCAGCACGGCGGTGACCTTGACCCTAAACACCAACGCCGACGAGTCGTTCGCCGGTACCGTTGGTGGAACGGATATCAACGGCGCGACCGGCAATAATTTTTCCCTGGTGAAATCCGGTGCGGGCACGCAGACACTCTCTGGTGCCATCACCTATAGCGGCAACACGACCGTCAATGGCGGCACCCTCTCACTCGGTCAAGCCAACCCTAACAACGAGTCATCGACGGTTTCCATCGCTGCAACAGCGGGTGCAAAGCTCAATCTTGCGTTCTATGGCACTGATACAGTGGACAAGATGTACATCAACGGCGTCCAACAGCCCGCTGGCAGCTACACCAGCTCACATCCATCGGGTGCATTCACCGGCAGTGGCACGCTCCATGTCATCTCGGGTCCAGCCGGCTTCGGCGCTTGGCAAGCCGCTAACAATACCACCGGAGCGATCCATCAGGACCACGACAACGACGGCGTCGCCAACGGCATCGAGTACTTCCTCGGCGGCAACACGGACACCACTGGCTTCACCGCACTGCCCTCCGTGGCGAAGGCATTGGATGGCACCTTCAGCGTCACCTGGACCAAGGGCAACGGCTATGCGGGCATCTACAACACCGATTACGCCGTGGAAACCTCCACCGCGCTCAACGGCGACTGGCAGGTTGAAACCCTCGGCGGTGGTCAAGTGACGGACGCCCCAGGCTACGTGAAATACACCTTCCCGGTGCCCATCGGCGGCAAGAAATTCGCACGCCTGAAGGTGACCGGCCCGTGAACTCCCAAATCACCGATTAGGGAACCATTCAAACCATGAAACTCACCCCTTGGTTGCAGATGCACTGCGCCTGCCTACTGGTCGGCACCGTTCACGCTGGTTCGCTAGAATCCGCATACACGGCCCGGAGCGTGACGGTTCAACTGCCCAACAAACGCGTGAGTATGACGGCCGAGTTGCAGTCGTCAACAGATGGCCAGAACTATCAGACCCTCAAAAAGTTCAACCCGCATGATAATTTGGGTGTGGGAATGCGGCCATTGCCGCTGGCACCGATTGTGGAGACCTCAGACGTCCCGCTGACACGCGCAGGGCTGGTCGGCCCGGTCTCTCTCCGATACGCTAACACAATGGTAATCAAATGAATCCGTCCTGCAGGATGATAACAAGACAAAAGGCATTATTTGGCGTTCTTTCTGCAACCATGCTTGCAGTTAGCTTACAGATTGCAGCTATTCACATTGCTTCTGCTGCGGATGCACCGAACGCGGCGCTGCCTCCCGCTGAAGCAGCGCGCGGCGGAGCCCAGGGAATTGTCGGATACTGGAGCTTCGATGAGGGAACTGGAAATGCGATAAATGACGGTTCTCAAAACGGGAATGACGGGGCCATCACCGGTGCAAAGTGGGCAAAAGGAATCATCGGGAGCGCCTTGGAATTCAACGGGGCGACTGATTACGCCAACATGCACTGCCCGGGCACTAGTATTACCGACAAAGCGGTCAGCGTTGAAGCATGGGTCCAGTCAACGGGAAACAACGCCAATGCCAATCTGGTATTTGCCGGACCCGAGGGTCTGGATTTCGGTATCTGGATCCAAGGCGGACGATTCTTCGCGGGTGTATGGAATTCCGAAGGCACGCAATATTCCGCAATCTCCCCAAACAGTCCGACTCCAGGTCTGTGGTATCATCTGGCGATGACTTGCGATTTCAATGCCGACAAGATTGTAAGGTTTTACATGAACGGAATATTGAACTGCACAAGCGCGGCAGCCGGAACGGCCATAAGATCGGGTCACTCCACCATAGATGTCGGTGGCAGAACGCCTAATGCGTCGTATTTCAAAGGAATCATCGATGAAGTCAAAATCTACAATCGAGCACTTCGCGAAGAGGAGATAAAGAGACCATACACTGATTACTTGAAGAGAAGGGCGGAAGAAATCCATACCGCCGCGTATAAAAACAGTCCCTGGATATGGACGGATAATCCTGAACATCGCACTGCATATTTTCGCAAGTCATTCACGGTGCCGAACATTACCGGGAAGAAAGTTTTCTTGGTTTCTGATGGGGATCATTATCAGGTTCACCTGAACGGAAAGACAATCATCCCATCCAAGGATTACTCTGAAGCACAGATTGTCGACATTACCGAGGACCTGAAAACGGGCCAAAATGTCATTGCTGCCGAGGCAACAAACAAAGGTGGAAATACCGGATTCTTTGCATATATAGGCTATCCCAGCCAGAACGCTCCCGAAGGATATGAGATGCTGGCCAGCGGTGATGGAATGAAGTGCAGCTCAAAATCTGATAAGGATTGGCATTGTCGGAAATTTAATGACTCCAAGTGGACGCTAGGCAAAAGAATATCCGGCTTCGACAAGAGCCTTGCAATTAAGAGGAATTTCCCGGATCTCGCACACAATTTTGAGGAGATTCCAAAATTTTCGCCTCCTGAATTTGAAAATGGAAAAGCGATGCAATTTTCGAACGGCGGCCTAACTCTAATTTTGCAATACGCAGGGAAGAAACACAACTTCCTAGTTATCGACAGTGAAACACGTGAAAAATGGTTCATGCCGGGTCCTCCGTTCTTGATTAATGATGATGTATCCGCATGGGATGGCGACGTCAGTTGCGAAAATATCGACAACGAATTCAAGGTGACGGCATCCGGCTTTGTCAAATACCCGGGTTTGAAAATATCATACTCCCTGGTGCTTAAGAATCGCACTCTGGAAGCCACGCTGGAGCCCATCCAGTTTCCCTCCAACAATAAGACCCTGTCAATTTCCTTCCCCCTCGATTTTGCTGCCACCCGCGCAGGAGAAGACGGATATCTGGTGAATTCCTATGGCAATTATGACGCGAGAGAAGGACGAATTTTCCCTTTCGGGGTTGACTGCGAAAGGTATAGGGATTCGGGAGGACTGGATATAAGGGGCGAATCCACCATGCCATTTTTCGGCATTGTCAGACGGGACCATCCTTGTGCTGCGATTATTACGGATTTTCCCGCCACTGATTTTGAGTTCAGAACGTCGGTAAGACAAAACAGCAATGGATTCAAGCGGCTTTGTGCCACCACTCCGATATGGAGTTACGAGCGGGACAGGGTGAATGAAGCAAGACATATAACCTATCAATTTCTGAGGAGGGGAGGCTACGTCGAGATTGCAAAGGCTTACAGGCAGTTTTTATTAGATAGCGGAAGATACGCAACTCTCAAGGAAAGGATAAAGCAGCGTCCTATATGCAACCTTGCTTCGAATGCCAGTTTTTTCTGGGGTGCCTATTCCTTGGCCGAGATGCCCGTCTTCATGGCAAAGCTCAAGGAATGCGGCGTGAACAAAGCGGTTCTTCAGGTGGCGAACAAATGCGATTTTGTGGGTGGCTGGAGACGATGGCCCGAGGGCATGACGCCCGAAAGCGGCACGACGGAAGAATTCACGAATGTTGCCAATATCGCAAGAAACATGGGTTATGGATTTTCACCGGTGGATGAATACACGCCATTTGCGGATCGAGGCAAGGATTATGATGCGAGCCTGAGAGCAATGACGCGTGAAGGCGGCTTTTATTCATTCGCAAAAGAAAAGACATTTTTCCTCTGCGATAGCCAGAAACTCCGATTTGCACAAAGAGACCTGCCGCATGTGAAGGAGGTGATCGGGGAATGCCCCTATCTTCTGGATTGCGAGGGGTGCTCGATGTACGATTGTTTTGATCCGCGGCATCCAATGACTTCCCGGCAGCAAGTCCTGGCTAGGCGCGAGTTTTTGACCTATGTCAGAAACACAATGGGAAGCGTCGTCTCAGAGGGATCTCCGATTGATTGGCTGACTGATATCATTGATGTGGGGCACGGCCATAGCATTGGTTTCCAATACTGGGAATCAAAACCCGGGGTTTTCGTCCCCTTATGGCCCCTCGTTTACGGAGGGGCTGTCATCGATTTATTCCGTGTGACGGACGCCGAGGACGGCATGCTTTACGCTGCCCTTTACGGGCTTAATGCTAGATTCGACGATTACAAGGTCGGCGCGACAGAATTGGAATGGCATAAGAGAATCAGCGACGCATGGCCTGAAAGGAATTTTTTCGAACTTTCGGGCCATCAATTCCTTGCTCCACTTGTTCAAAAATCACAGTTTAAGGAAGGTGCCAAGATGGTAGAGGTAATCGCGAATTTTGGGAATGTGGAATACCTATATGAAAAGCAAGTCATTCCGCCGCATGATTTCAAGGTCCTAGTCGGGGGAAAATCCACTCATTAGTGATGGACAGAACCTGTCACGTCATCCTGGGTCTTCACATCAACGTAGCCAATGATGGTTGATTCTCAATTCATGGAATACCCTTATGATCCATCAGCCGATAGAGTCTATTCGCAAGTGTTGCCGAAGCGCATCGCCCCGGCAGGCAAACATAACTCCCATTAGAGGTCGATCATCACCTTCATGAGCTTGTCGCCGTGGTCGCCGATGTAGTTGTAGGCGTCGAGATACTCGTTGAAGGGGAAATGCTTGGACACGAGAGGGTCCAGGATGATTTTCCCTTCGGCGATGAGAGCGGCCGCCTCAAGGTAGTCCTCGTGGCGATACATCATGGAACCGAAAACATTGAGTTCGTGTTCACCGACGAAATACATATTGACGGTTGGATTTTTCGAATAGACGCCCAGAATGACGACTTCACCGCCCTTTTCGACGTTGCCGATCAGGGTGTCGAGGGACGCCTGAACGCCAGCGGCCTCGAAGCCCACTTGGAATCCCTCGCTGCCAAAGACGGCTTGAGCGCCTTCCTTGAAGGGGGTTTGAAGGACATTGAGGGTATACTCGATGCCACATTCCTTGGCCTTCTGCAGTTTGAAATCCATCACATCGGTGATGAGCACCTTGTTAGCACCGCGTTGTTTGGCGAATTGCGCCACCAAATTACCGATGGTGCCGGCTCCGGAAACCACCACGTTCTTTCCTTTGAGGCTGGATGCGCGGGCGGTGGAATGAGCCCCAACGGCTGCAGGCTCGATCATGGCTCCCTGTTCGAAACTCATGGAATCCGGGAAAACCACCAAGCGGTCGGCAGGAACCACAAAATACTCTTGGGCCACGCCGGGTGCCTGGAACCCCTGCACCTTGAGTTCCTGGCAGGCATTGTACTGGCCCCGCAAACAAGGACCACACTTGCCGCATACCAATTGCGGCCGGGCGGTGGCCCGCTGGCCAACTTTGGCCGTGGTCACAGCCTCGCCGATCGCTTCAATGGTCGCCGAGTACTCATGCCCCTGCACCACCGGATAGGGGGTCGCCGGATGCTCACCGTGGAAAACATGAATATCGGAACCACACACACCAATGCGTTGGATCTTGAGCAGAACTTCGTTGGGTGCCAATTTCCCGGGTGCGGCAACGTCACGGTATTCGATGATGCCGGGCGTGGTCATGATTGCTTGTTTCATTGAAGATATACTAACTACTTGGTTCGATTTGTTATAGGAATCACTTTTCGCAATACCATCTGGGGCCGGCGCCGGACACCAGAATGACATTGGCGAAGGCGGTGAAATCGCCGGTGCGGATGACTGATTTGACGCGTGTGCTCAATTCCTTGATCTGCGGATGGGTGACAATTTCGACTGGGACGTCTTCACCGAACAGTTCGGTGATCTTGTCGAACAGAGAGGGGCTCACTTCCTTGGTTTTGTCCGCAAAGATAAGCTTCTCAACTGAAAAGAATTTCTTCAATTCCGTCAGGGTATCGATGACCATTGGGGAGTTCTCGGAGAGCGAGATATCCACGACATCGGCGTTCTTGGGGATGGCGAAGCCCGCGTCCACCACCATCAGCAGATCACCGTGACCCTGTGCGGAGAGCACTCTGGCCAACTCGCGATTGACAATTCCGACCTCTTTCATGGCTGCGTTAGACAGATATTAGTGTGGGGCGCGAACTGCGGTGTCCTGCCATACTTGATGGTGGTTTTGGAACGACTGCTTGAACTTGGCGTAGGCGGCCTTGGTCTCAAACACCTGACTATCATCCCAGAGGACGCGCCAGTCGCCGAGGGCTTCCGGCCATAGGAACACCTGGCCCCAGATGAGGCGGTTGTTGGCGTCGATGCCTGGGTGTTGGGGGCTGCCGTCGCCAGAGATGGCGAGCATCTGAGCTGGCGTCAGGAAATCTTCGGTGGCGGCGCTCAGATTATCCAGAATCCAGTCGGTGCGTGTCGCCATGGCCACAAATCCGCCGGACTTGTTTTCCCGCTGATAGGCCCAGTTGAGGCAAACCTTGGCGAGAGACATGCCGTTGGCGGCGGCAATGGACTGGATGAGCGGGTCGGTCATGTCGGCGCGGTGCTCTTTGAAACGGTCCCGGCCCGGGCGGTTTGGTGAGCCAAGGGACATATAGCCGGTGCAAACCATGCCGTGGCTTTCCATGTAACGGCGAAGCTCTGTTTGTTGGAAAAGCGGGTGCATCTCCATCTGGTTGAGCACGGGGCGGGAGGACGCATCGGTATCGCGAAGCAACAGTTCCAGATCCGCCTGGGTATGGTTGGAGGTTCCGATATCGACGATCTTGCCGGCCTTTTTCAGGCGGACGATTTCGCCCCAGGTTTCCATAAAACACTCATGAATGTATGGCACCGCGTCGGGATTGCGGTGGTCTCCGGCACAGCCCGGGGTGTGGACGTTAGGCCATGGCCAGTGGTTGAGATACATGTCCACTTTTTCAACGCCCAGCGCACGGAGTGTGGCATTGAGCGCCGGTTCGACGTCCTGCTTGCTCATGTGCCCATTCCACAACTTGGCGGTGATGAACAATTCGTCGCGCGAGGAAATGTAACCTTTGGCAATGGCCTCGCGAATCGCCTCGCCGACCACGTCCTCGTTCTCATAGGCGCGGGCGGTGTCCAGATGGCGCCAACCGAGGCGGATCGCCTCGACGGTGGCATCCTTCATATATGCCTGGGCCCAATCGGAGTGGAAGGTGCCAAACGCCGCAATGGGCATGACAGCGCCGCTGGCCAGCGTGACGCTGTGCACGGATGCGGGGTCGATGCCATGGATAGAGGTGTCAAAATTCACCATGTCTGAGGAAACATTCGAAGGTGTCATGTGGGTGGGTGCTCGTTAGCTAAGGAGGAATGAGGGGCTGGGGGCAGAGGCGGCAATGCGCCGCGCAACCGCGTGGCGAGGATAGCGGGTGAGGCTGGGTTGCCAAGCAATATTTCCGTGCGGGATGAGGAGGTTTAACCCAACGATCGCATCTTTGGCGTTTCAGGGGCTTCAGGCGTTGCGCTCCAGATGCACCGCCACAAAATCGGTGTTGGGCAGGATTGACTTTTCCACACTCACCGCCACCCGCGCCAACGGGTGATGGGCGAGCAGATAGCCGGCAATATCTAACGCGAGGGTTTCAATCAAGCGGCGCGGCCGGGCAGCTGCCAAGGAAGTGACTTGCTCCGCTACAAGCGCATAATCAAGGGTGCGGGACAAATCATCAGCCAACCCGTCAAACCCATGCTTTGGCACCAGTCGCAATGTCACAAAAAGCGTTTGGGCACTCGCCCGCTCTAGCTCCGGCACACCAATGTGGCAGAGCACCCGCAATCGGCGGATTTCTATCACATCAGGCGGATTCATGATGAGATATGGGTGGGATCGGGTGCCGTGGCGGCGTCCGTTCGCTGGTCCAGCCATTGCCATAGAACCTGCAGGTTGGCCACCGTCAGATCCGGGCTCAGCGCAGCGAGGACCTCAGGATGATTGTAACCCGTGAGCACAGCGATGGAGGTGATACCTCCATGACGCGCGGTTTCCACGTCATGTGTCATATCACCGATAAAGGCAGTGAGTTCGGGCTTGAGTTGGTGAGCTGCCAATATCTGATGAATCACCTGACGTTTGTCCTGCACGCCGGCATACGTTGCCTCAAAATGATGACGCCAGCCAAAGGCATCCAACTGCTGCTCAAACGCCAGTGCATCCATCGAGGTAAGCACGAAGGTGCGCAATCCGCGCTCGCGGCACCAATCGAGTTTTTCACGGGCATGAGGCAGCACCGTCACCGGAGTGGCGGCTGCGGCAAACGCCGTGCGGAATTGCTCCTCGAGTTGGGCCAGCGGCACCGTCGGTAACAGTTCGGCGTAAAACTCCTGATAGGGCAGGCGGAACGCCCGGCGAAAACCCTCTCTATCCAAAGCCGCGATGCCATGAGCAACTAGCACTGAGTTGGTCGCTTCCAGCACTGGCCCGAGGTCATCGACGAGAGTGCCGGACCAGTCAAAGATCAAGTTGCGAAGTATGGGGCGGATGGGCATTTGAGGGAATTATCCGTGGGAAAACTTCACCGAACGAATCCGCTCGGTGCCGAACTGTTGTTGGATGCGCTCAAGCAGACGAGGTTTCATCTGCTCGAGGTGGAAACGCATCGCCGGTTGGGTCACCCGCAGCAGCAGGTGGCCACCTTTCACACTCACTGGCTCGGTGTGGCGCGCAATAAAGTCTCCAGCCAGCTCTTTCCAGGCCGTCCGTACCTCCATCTCGTCCAATCCATCTGCGGCACCCTTCGTCCGCAAATCCCGCATGATCGCCGCAACAAATTCGTCAGCCCGGTGGACCCCGGCATTCAAATTCCGCAGCTCATCACAACCCCGCCATTCACCCAGAATTTCCTCTCGGATTCTGCGCAACTCGGCTGGCTTGCTCATCGCACGCCTCGCGCTCAATCGTCGCCGTCGTCACCGATGGCTTCGACCGGGCAGCCTTCCATGGCTTCACGACACTGCGCCGTCTCCTCGTCATTCACCGGCTGCTTTAAAACGTAGGAATACCCCTCATCCTCGGCCCGGCCAAAATTATTGGGAGCGGTTTCGCGGCACAGATCGCAATCGATGCATTGACTGTCCACATAAAATTTCCCGGAAACGTTGGAACTGTTCTTGTCTTCGCTATCTGCCATAATGTTGTTAGGTGGTTGCCAGCTCTTCTTGCCGCCAGCAGACCCAATTTGCAAGGACTTTTTCACAGGTATTTTTTCAGGTATTTTTTTCAGACAGCCGAACAAATCGGTCATTCCCACTGGCCAACCCGAGATTCTTGGTATAGCGTCGGCGAGTCGCCGTCATGCCTCCCCTCATCCCTCAAGATCCATCGCAGATCCAACGCAATCGTCCGAACACAGACGACTTTGTCAAAAACTCCAGAGAAGAGGATCTCTGGGATCTGGCGGACACTCCGGACGCCGCAGATGCCGCCGAGCAAGCCGCACCCGTGCCGATGCAACCGCGCAGGTGCCTGCCCAGCATCCCGCAACTGCCCTCAGACAAGGGAGAAAACCCACCCGTGCTTGGGCCCGACATCGGGCACGGCGAGAGGTGGGTCGGTGGAAAAGGGTGCG
>JBAXCM010000020.1:0-21077 GCA_037141475.1 Verrucomicrobiota bacterium
GACGCAGGCAGCGCCGCCCGCGCCCTGCGCCACCAACTTGAAGCCTTCAACGTCAAACCGGATCCCGCTGCCATCGACTTTGCCTGGCCGCAACTGCGCAACCCGGACCGTTTCATCCGCTATGCCGCCCGGTTGGCCATCGAACGCAATCCCGTCGCCACCTGGCAGGCCCGCGCATTGGCCGAAACCCAGCCGGATGCCGCCTTCACCGCCTTGCTGGCATTGGCCCGGCTCGGTGGTGCCGACGTGCAACCGGCCATCCTCAAGGCGTTGGTCGCATTCCCTTTTGCCAAACTAACAGAATCCCAAATGCTCGACAAACTGCGTGTCATGGAAGTATCCGTTGCGCGTCAGGGGCTGCCTGGCGGGGAGCTTGCTGTGGCGCTCATCGCCGAGCTGAGTCCGCTCTATCCGGCGAAGACAGAATTTGCCAATCGCGAATTATGCCAGTTGCTGCTCGCTCTCAATGCGCCGGACGCGGTGGCCAAAACCGTCGCGCTGCTCAAGGCGTCGCCGACCCAAGAAGAGCAAATCACCTATGTGATGGCCCTGCGCAACATCAAGACCGGCTGGAGCGCGGATCTTCACAAGGATTATCTATCATGGTGGACGACCGGCCGTTCCAACGAACATCCCAAGACCGTGGTTCAATGGTTTACCGACGCTGGCATCGGCTACAACAACGGCTCGAGTTTCGGCGGCTTCTTGTCCCACGCACTCGACGAGGCCAAGGCCTCACTGACGCCTGCTGAAGTCGCCGCGCTGGGCGACTTGAACAAGCCAGCACCAGCCGCCACGGCACCAGCCGAAGCTCGCAAACTGGTGAAAGTATGGAAAACGGCCGACCTTCAACCGCTGCTGGAGAAGGTGGGCAGCGGCCGCGATTTTGCGCGTGGCAAAGCGGCGTTCAGTTCCGCCCAATGCATCCTTTGCCATCGTTACGGGGATCAAGGCGGGGCCGCTGGTCCCGATTTGACCACGGTTGCCACCCGTTTCAAGAGGCAGGATATTCTGGAGTCCATCACCGAGCCCTCGAAGGTGGTATCCGAGCAATACATGAACGCCTTTCTCAAGATGGCCGATGGCAGCGTGGTGGTTGGCCGCATCACTGAGGAGACAGCAGACAAAGTGATGGTCCAGCCAAACCCATTCGATAAGGCCACCATTCCTGTGGTCAAGTCGCAGATCAAATCACGCGAATTGTCGAAGATCTCGCTGATGCCCGAGGGATTGCTCAACACCTACACACAGGAGGAAATCCTCGACCTGCTGGCCTATCTGGAATGCATGGGTGATCCCAAACACCCGGATTTCAAGAAATAGCCCGCAGCTTCAATAGGCAGGATTGATCTCCATTTGCCCCCGGCCGCCGACCTGCCAGGCGGCCGGCAATGACACCACTCCGGGCAGAGTCGTGGGATGCGGTGGCGCAAATTCCGATACAGTCAGTGACATTTTTATCCGACCATCGGATAGAACCTCGACCGATTGCTTTTGACTTGAGTCCACTTGGCCGTCGGCTGTGAAAAAGCGGATGCCCTCTGCGGTTTTGGGCAGCGGATTGCCGGTGGGGCTTTGAAGTGTTAGAATGATCGAACCCTGCTCATGCTTTACCGCAAGGCCCCACGCCGGATCCGGCTTGGGCACCGATGCGCGGAATTTTGCAAACAATGCTTGGGTCGCCGGGTCGGGCTCGGCGGAATCCCCCACCGGCAAGGTCACGACGAAGGGAACCTTCAAGGCTGGGTTGCAGGTTGTGCCGCAGCACATCCAAGAGACTTTTGCGGTCAACGTCACCGTCTTAGTTATTAGATTCGCGGCAGCCGTCATCGGGATCAGCAACAAGGTCTCACCTTGATAGCCTTGGGTATCGTAGGCCGCCATCTTCACCACTTCGGGGGCCGGCCATTGCACATCTGCTGCCACGATGCCTGGCGGCAACTCCCATTCCACCTGCGTCGCCAGCCCAACAATCCCAGGGTGCTTCCAATAACTATGATGCCCCTCCGGATGCCGCAGGTGCAGCCCCAGGCAAAACGCCTCACCCGCATGAATACTCCGCTGCTCGGAAAGCAATTCGACGTCCAAGGGATTTGCACCGCTCGCCGTCTCTAGCAAAGGTGACAGAAGCAGGACACTGAGGAGAAAACTCGATCGCATGGCGACGGTGATACGCTCGGGATCCCAGATATTCAAACATCAATTTGCTGGGCTGCCCATTCACGGCATGGCGAATTCCTATTTTGAGTGGGTTGAGAACTTCTGGCTGCACGCGCAAAGAGCAACTCATCAACCAACAGATGGGTGCGGATGGACACCGCGAACCAAACCCTCAGAAGGGGTGCAACACGCGAAGCGGGGCCGCCGACATGCGTCAGCGACCCCGCCCTGATTCCGGAGAAAGCCAAAACTCCGGAAAAATTCACCCGGCAAGCCAGGGAGCAAGGTGGATCGTGAATCTCATCATTTCCATCTCACTTCCGGGCGCTTGCGAGAAGCGCCCGGAGGTGCGGTTTTCAGGAAACTGGGAATCAATCGGGAGTGACCACCAGTCGGACATACTGTTTGCCCAAGCCGGGTGCCAGCGTATATGACAGATTGCCACCGACCGGGCTGGGCTGCGGAGCCGCAGGTGCCCAGTTCAGGAGGTCTGAGGAAGTTTGAACCTCATAGCTGCCGGCGAAGGTCGCACTCATCGGCCAAGTGACCGTATGGCTGGCGTCCGGGACAGGATTGGTGGCGTGACCGGTGGCCCCCATGAAGTAGGCGATACCGTTGGGAACCCCGTCATTGTTGAAGTCCAGATTCGCCGCTTGACCTCCGACATTGGCGTTGGCCCAGTCGGCGTAGGTGGCACCAGTGCCAATGAAGGACCAGTTGAGAAGGATGTTGATGGCATCATCCGGGAAGTTGGGTCCACCTCCGCCATCGCCACCCATCTGGAAGTAATACGTCGTGCCAGCGGTCGCCGCAAACTGCACAATTTCCTCAAGACCGGTATCCTGAGGGTTGCCATTGGCCAAGCCGGGCACGAGCACCAGATCCGCGAGTGAGGTTCCGGTATAAACGCCAACGACGGCATCCCATTCGGTATGGTTGCCATTCCTTGAGCCTAACGTGCTGATCGTGAATGCACCATCTGATGGGGCAGTCCATTTGAACCAAACGGTGTTGACCGTGGTGTCATACATACAAATGGGC
This sequence comes from Verrucomicrobiota bacterium, assembly GCA_037141475.1. GTDB lineage: Bacteria > Verrucomicrobiota > Verrucomicrobiia > Verrucomicrobiales > Akkermansiaceae > Luteolibacter. The sequence continues at coordinate 3,202 of JBAXCM010000020.1, forward strand.
TCGCCAGATTGGAAGGTGGCGTGATTCGTGCGGGTACCGGTCTGGGTGCCCCTGTTGCCTACCAATGGGATTGCGTTGGCAAAGTTGTCGTTCGGCGGCGGATCCGTTACCACCGTGAATGTGACCGCCAAGGTGTGCGGAGCCGTCACGTTGGTGAACGTATAACTGGTGGGGTGACCCGGTTGGGGGATCCCATCAACCGTGACGACGTCAACGAGTCCGTCAGTCGCATAGAAGTTGAACGTCTTGCTCTGGCCGTCCGGGACGTCAATGCTCCCGCTTGGGCTGACTGAGCCATTGGCGTCGGCGCTTGCCGTGATCGTGTGGAAGACTGGCAGTGCGATACCGAACTTGGTAGCAAGTGAATTCTGCAAGTCACTGCGCAGGGTATTGGAAATCGCCGTCTTGTAGAGATAGACGTCTCCGATGTTGCCGCTGAAGGTTGACCAACCATCGTAGTCGTTGCGTCCGACTGCGATGGTCTTGGCTCCGCCGTTCAACCCGGATTGTTGAAGGGTTGAATAGTCCTTGCCGCTGGAAGCACTCCAGACATTCGCACCATTGGCAAAGAGCACCGTATCGCCGTTCTGCTGAACCACGAGGCAGAGAATTGTCTTCTGGCCGTTCGGGATCTTATACCCGGTATTGCGTGTGGTGTAACCTCTCCAATTGACAATGACTTCCCCTTCGTTGCCGGGATTGTGGCTGACGGCTAGGAACAGTTCGCTGTAGAACAAGTCCACGATTTCACCGCGGGGCTCACCGCCCACGCCGATGTAGGTCGGCTGCACAACAGCGACCACACTGACACCGGTGGCGGGAATCGGGGCGGAGTATGCGCCATTGGGCACACCAGGTGCCACGAAACGGTAACCATCGGCAGAGCTATACGTGTTGTGCTCCCAGTTCAGGCCATCGACGTCGATCACCTTCGGAGAACTCAGCGCCACCATCGTGCCGCCAGCTGGATAAACGGTTGCGCGGCTGCCGGTAACATTGCCAGGAGTGAGACCCGTTAGAGAATCAACTGTCATCGAGAACAGGAGGGTCGGGTCGTAGCTCGAGTCGAATGCCAGGGTGATATCGCTGTTGGGATAATCATTCACGCCTGCGCTGATTGGCAGGGGAAGGGTACCCGGCAGGTCACCCAGAATGGACGCAGAGACCGTGCAAGTGTCGCCATCAGCAAAGGACGCACTGAGACTATAAACGCCGTCTGCCGCAGTGATCACCGGCCCGGCGACAACTGTAGCTCCCTTCTTCAGCTCCACCGATGCACCGTTCACAAGCCCGCCGGCATCACTGATTGTGCCGGAAATCATCCTTGCGGGCTGGAGTTGTGCACCGCCGGAATTGTATGCAGCCACCTCCGAGGCAGTCATGGCCCGATTCAAGATCAACAGATCTCCGATCCAACCTTTGAAGTTGGCATCGTTGAGTGTCTTCCCAACAACGAAACTGGTGCTGCCGACGTTCACGCCGGACGCAGTCCTGCGGGTGGCGATGCCATCGAGATAGAGGGTCTCGGTGGTGCCATCCCAAGTGCCGATGACCGAATGCCAGCCATCGAAGAAGTTTCCGCTCGGCAGGGAGGCTCCCATGTCATTGGCGTACCAATACTCCAACACGCTGTTGCTGCCGTTGAGGCGAAGATTGTTAGCTAGATTGGTATTGCCTCCAGTGCCGTAGCCGATCCAACCGCCGCTGCCCGGGCAACCCGTGTCGGCCTTGATCCAAGCGGACACGGTGTAGGTGTTGCCACCGGTCGGCACGCCCGTCGGGAAAGAGCCCGAAAGGAGGCCCAGCGTGGTGTTTCCATCCAGATAGAGCGAGCTGCCGCCAAAATTCCCCGGGCCGTAGGCCAAGGTGCCGGCAGTCTTGTTGAGGGTATTGCCTCCGACGGGATCGGCGAGCGTGCCGTCGAACGACCAATAGGCTACCGCTCCATCAGGTAACACGACGGCTTTGAATGTGACGGAGATGGTATGGGGTGACTGGACATCGGTGAAGGTGTAGCTACCGGAGGCACGTGTCGGTGATCCGCCGTCGATGGTCACCTGGCTGGCAATATAGCCAGGATCGGCGACGAAGTTGTACGTCTGGCTCTTGCCCTGATCCACAGCAATATCTCCGCTCGGGCTGATGCTTCCATTTCCACCAGACACCGATGCGTTGATGTTGAATGATGGCACTGCGGCAAACGTGACCGAAATGGTATGAGGCGTTTGCACATCGGTGAAGGTATAGCTTGCACCGGCAGGCTCCGGAGTGCCGCCGTCGATGGTCACTTGATCGGGCCCAAAGCCGGGATCCCCCGAGAAGGTATATGTCATGCTGTCTCCCGTATCAACAGCCGTGCTGCCAGACGGACTGATGGAACCGCCTGTGCCTGAAACGGAAGCGACAATCGCATGACTAAACACTGGATGGGAGTTATACAAATTCACAACATCAGAATCGGAAATAACGGATGAAAAGATTCTGAAATCATCGATTCTACCGCGGAACGGGCGGTTGTTCACATCGCCACCCCAGCAAGCGAGGGTGCCACCGGCCGCAAAGTGCACCGGCACCGTGCTGGTGAAGGTGTCGGTACGAACCTTGACTCCATCAAAGTAGAACACCTCGGTTTTTGCAACGCTGTCATACGCCACCGTCATGAAGTGCCACTTGCCGAGACCCCATGTGGCTGGATACCAGTGGTCGGTCCCATTGGTTCCGTTCACCGAACAAAGCATCTGGTTGCTCGAGGAGAACAGCGGATTATTCACATCATTCACCGACCAATTCTGATCCGCGTAGAGCGTCTGCCACTCTGCGGCAGTTGTGCATTTCACCCAAGCACTCATGGTATATGCATCAAACAAGGGGGCGGTTCCAGACGCGGCACCAAGCATGGGAACCGAGAACCCGCCGTTGGCAGCAGTGGTATCAAGAGCACCTCCGGCCGAATACACAGCCGCACCAAACGTGCTGCCGTCCTTGCCATTGCCAGATGAATCATGACCATTGCCATCGAATTTATACCAAACCAGCGTGCTATCTGAAACTGCAAAATCGATTCCGTTAGCATCCGCCCCGGCGACGTCAACAGGCTGCTTCGCTGCGACCAGCGGAAACTTGCTGGCTGCCACCGTATAACTGCCATCATAGACCGCCAAACTGTAAGTACCGTCGCCGGCGGTGGTGGTGGTTAAAGTCCCGTCAGATGACGTCGCGGTGACCGTGGCACCGGCCACTCCCGCGCCGGAAAGGGTGACCGTCCCGGCGATTTGACGGACAACGAGCTTCGTCAGAGTCAAGTTCACGGTGGTGTCAGGACCAGAGGCAGAGCCACCGCTGAGGGTTAGGGGTACGGAATCCGGCGAGTAGCCGAGCCTTGAGGCCACCACGGTGTATGTGCCATCAGCGATGGGCAAGGAATAGGTGCCCCCCGAGTTGTCAATCACTGTGGAGCCGAGCACGACATCACTGGCGTTCTTGAGCGTGAGGGTGGTCCCAGTCGGGTCGGATGCATCGCTGAGCACAACCGTGCCGGTGATGGCGGAATAGTTCACGAGGACTTTGGCGTCATCGACATAGACGTCGCGATCCGTGGGACCGTAAAGCCGCAAATCGAGCCAATCATTGGACGGCATGGTGATACCGGCACCAGTGCCATCGTCACCGACGAAGTGCCAGTCGTTGTCAGTGAGGGTATAAATGATACTGGCACCCACACCGCTGTTGCATCTTGGGCGGACCCGAACTTCGCAGGGAGTCGTTGCGGCGTTGGGGCACCTGAACCATGCCGAGGCGTGGAACACAGCTCCTGCCGGAATGCCGATGGTGCCATTTCCTGATCCAATGCCCTCAGCCGTCGCGTTGAAAAATCCAGGACTGCAAGTCCCGGAAAGGTGCCTCATGAAGTTTCCCGAATGGGCGGGGACGTCCGGGGTGGCGGCGATGGTTACCGAGGATCCACCCCAATAACCGACGACCCAAGGCGTGCTGCCGTTCTCAAATCCGCGGTTCAACAGGACTTCAGACTGTGCCGCTCGGGCACTGTTGAGGCCGACGGACAAGAGCAGGGCCGCAACTGACGCGGCGACTTTGGTGGCGGCGTGACGGAATGGCCAGCACCGGGGTGGATGGCTTGTTACCTGATGGACTTTGCCGACGGGCAAAGGTGGCTGGCCCTTTGGGGGCGCTGCTATACTGGTGTTTTTCATTGGATTTATGGGATTTCTCGTTGTTTGCTAGACGGTAGAGCGCGCTAAAAGACGGGTTTGGGATTCGGTGTGAGTGGAAACAACTGGGAAACCCGATCCATGCAGCGTCGCGTAACAAGAAGATCAGCACAGGGGCAGGTTCTCGGCAATGTGCATTAAGCGAAATCAATGTCTTTTTAGCGCAATGAGGCACTTCGCGATGACCATTTAGAATGGCCGATGTCTATGCCGAATCCTTGCCGTTCTGAGTGGCAATAGCGATTCAAGGAATCAAACGCGGCCAATTTGAATGGGGCCTGAAAATGGTGCTTTTCACCGGCGGCGGACTCGCTCAGTCTCCAGCCGTGCAGGCCAGAATCAAGCTGATTGGAATAGGTGCCGTTCTGGTGATCGGCGGTGGTTGTTGGTGGTGGGTGGCCCACCAAGCGCCGCGGTATGGCCAAGCCGCGTTGGCCCAAACCGAAGCCATTTTGGCGCTTGGACCCCGGCCGGCTGGGTCTGAGGCGTCGCAGGCGGTGCGCCAGCGATTGCGTGCTCAGCTCGAAGCGGCCGGATGGGTGAGCGTGGGCCAGTCATTTGAGCGCGGCACGGCACAGGGGGAAGTGAAATTTGAGAACCTGCGGGCGCGTTTTTCGGGTGGCGACGCGGACCCGTGGCAGCGAGTGGCGAAGGGTTTGCTGTGTGCGCACATGGACTCGAAAGCCATCAAAGATGAGAGGTTTCTCGGTGCGGATGATTCGGCGTCTGCCTGTGGGGCGATGTTGGAGATAGCCCGGGTGCTGGCGAGCGCAAGTCCTCAGCAGGCGAAGCAGATGGAGTTGGTATTTTTCGACGGCGAGGAGGCGTTTGGAAAAGATATCACCGCTTTTGACGGGCTCTACGGCAGCCGCCATTACGCCAACTCATGGCCGACTCATATCGCCAAACCGAGTTTTGGAGTTTTGTTAGATATGATTGGCCACAAGGACTTGACGATTCGTTTGCCCTCGGACACTCCCGACGTTTTGCGTGAGGCTGTGCTGGCGGCGGCCGCCAAGCAAGGGGCAGAGAAGTTCTTCGCCGTAGGGCGGATCCCTATCACCGATGATCACACACCACTGACGCGTGCCGGGTTCCAGATGGTGGATATCATCGGGGATTTTACCCAGTTTTCTTGGTGGCACACGCCAGCCGATAACTTCCGTAATCTCTCGGCCGATTCCCTCGAGCTATCTATCCGGGTCACGCTTGATGTGTTAGGCAGATTGCTGAAACAGCCCTAGCGTCCTTGAAAGGCCGGGGTTGCCATCGTTAGGTCAAGTTTTCTGCTCTTGTGTCTTCGTGCCTTCGAGCCACACTGAGGGTGCCGCCGCGCCACCCACCATGAGCCTGAACACGATCCTTCTCACGCTCGCCACCTTATGCCTGCTAGCTTGGGTGCTGCGCCAGCGTGCCGTCATCCTTCGCTTGCGCCACTTGCTTCAACGCCAGCAGACTCAGCACTTGCGGGCGCTGGCCGCAGTGCGCAGTGAACGCGACGGGCTGCTTAACGCCTTTCCTGATGCCTTTCTCATAGCAGACGCCCAGGGGCTCATCCAACATTGCAATCAGGCTGCAGCCGCGCTGTTGGGGCCCACGCCAATCATCGGTCGCACGGTGCTTGAAGTGCTTCGCGATGCGCGGCTAGCCGCTCCGTATCTGGCGTGCCGCAACACTGGCGAGCCAACAGCTGCGCAGGTCCAATTGCCCGCCGAGGCCGCCCCTGCCCGTCATCAGGAGACAGCTGCCGGCGACTCTGTGTGGTTGGTGGATGCCGCGGCCTTGCCTCAGGCCGACGCCGCGCCGCACATCCGCATCTTGTTGCGCGATCTATCGGCCGGGCATCAGCTTGAACAAATCCGCAAGGACTTTGTAGCTAACGCATCTCACGAATTGCGAACGCCCATCACTTTGGTTGATGGGTATTTGGAGACATTTTTAGAGGCGCCAGACATGCTGGATGATCAAGTTGGCACGCTGCGCATTCTGGGCATCATGCGCAAGCATACCGGGCGAATCACCCGCATTATCGAGGACATGCTGCTTATATCGCGGATTGAGTCGGGCGATGCCTCAACGCTGCGCATGGAGGAGTTTTTGCTGATAGAATGCGTGAGGGATATTATTGATCGGCTGGAGTCGCTCATCCGGGCGCAAAGTGCGACGGTAACCATTCAATTGCACGATTCTGCGGTGACCCTCTATGGCGACCGGTTTTACTGGACGCAGATCTTGTTCAATCTCATTGAGAACGCCCTCAAACAAAATCCGAAACCCGGCCTACAGGTCGTCATTCTTAGCGCCGTGCTCGGTGATGGCCTGCGCCTAGCCGTCGTTGACAACGGAATCGGGATTCCTGCAGCAGATCTGCCGTTCATCTTTAAACGCTTCTACCGGGTTGAAAAACACCACTCTCAAAACCAGATCAAGGGCACCGGGCTAGGCCTCTCCATCGTTAAGCGCGCCATCGAAGCCCACCGCGGCGGCATCACCTGCCAGTCCGCCCCAGGGGTGCGTACCAGCTTCGAAATCACATTGCCCCGCCAGCAATCGGAACGCCCTCTTGGTTTCTAGGGAGGCTGCGCATCAGTCAAAGCGAAATGTCCGGGTCTTGGTGGGGTGAAGTGGAAAGCGCCCAGCGCCAGCCCGTCGGATCGGATCAAACACGCTATCCATGCCCACAGCCTTGATTTCAAAGACTTGCTCCATCAATTCGCCGAGGCGGCCTTTGGGGAACCCGCGTTCCTTGAACCACGCTAGGTACTCCGGCGGCAGGTCGGTGATAGGCACCCCGTTCGGCGGATAGGCCTTGATCCCGAACTTGCCGAATGGCATCCGGGTGTTGCCAATCTCCTCTAGCAAATTGCGGAAATCCTCTCGGTCAATCTCAGTGATGTCCATTGCAACCGCAGCCAAACACTTCGCCGCCCCAATGGCAATGCTCAATGATATGCGGAACGACCCTTGCCAAATGTCGTGTGAAGAGGTGCCGAAGCGAGTCGCGGAACGGGTGGTTCGGATCAGATGCAGAAGCGAGGTCGTGGATTGAGGGAGCTATTGATTTCGCCGCGGCCAAGGGATGGAGGCGAGGATGTCGCGGGTTGACGGGGCGGGCGGATCCCGCTACGATCGGCCCAGATGACCCTGCGCAGCCTGGGATGGACCCCTGAATTTGCCCAAGCCTTCGTGCCATACCGCGCCAAAGGCTGGGTGCCCGCCCGTTTGATCCGCGAGACGCCGATTAATTTCGGGGCTTTCCTCGGAGATGGCGAGGAAATCGACGTGATCCTATGCGGCCGCCTGTGGCACGCTGCGACCTGCGACGCGGATTTGCCGGCGGTGGGGGATTGGGTGGCAGTGGAGCTGGGCAACGAGAACCAGGACCATGTGATCCGGGCACTGTTGCCGCGGCGTTCGTGTTTTTCGCGGAAAATGCCCGGCAACAGTTCGCAAGCCCAGGTCATCGGGGCAAACATCGATCTGGTCGCCGTGGTCACCGACGCTGGAGCGGACTTTAACCTGCGGCGCATGGAGCGCTACTTCACCCTCATCGGCCTAAGCGGTGCCCAAGCGGTGGTGCTCATCAACAAGGCCGACCTCTATCCGCCCGAGCAAAGCCTTCAGGCCGCCGCTCAAATCTCCGCTCTGTGGGACGCCGCAGCCGTCCACGTCACCAGCGCCCTCAATGGCGAGGGCTTGCGCGCCCTCAAAAAACACCTCAGAAAGGGCCTGACCATGTGCATCGTCGGCTCTAGCGGCGTGGGCAAGTCCACCCTCGTCAATCAACTCTACGGCGAGGATTGGCAATGGACTGACGAGGTCAATGCCGTCACCGGCAAAGGCCGCCACACCACCACCAGCCGTGAGTTGGTGCCGCTGCCCGGGGGCAGCATGCTCATCGACAATCCCGGCATGCGCGAAATCCAAATGTGGACCGACGAAACGACGTTGCGCGAGAGTTTTGCCGACGTTGAGGCACTCACGGCGCAGTGCCGATTTGCCGATTGCAGCCACCGACAAGATGCCGGATGCGCGTTGCGGGCCGCCGTCGAGGATAGCCGGATCGAGAGCGCCAGGTACGCGAGTTTCCTCAATTTGGAAAATGAAATCGCGGCCTTGCGCAAGCGGGCTGCCAAGCGCCAGATGGCCACCGAGCGCTGGGCCAAGCGCAACAACCGGGTGCAGGCCCGCAACCTCAACGATCGCATCCAGCTCGAAAAAGACGCCCGCGGAGACGTCTGAGATGTTGCTGCCGGCTCTTAGTTCTCAGTTATCATCTGTCACTAGTTATCAGTTATGAATCCAGCCACCAACCTCATGAAATCAGCCATCATCATCGCCACCATCGCGGGCATTTCCGGCCTCGTTTCCGCCCAACCGCTACCCCAACCGAAGGCCGACGGCCCGGGTTGGTCGCCGTTGATTGCCGCCGATTTATCCAATACGGAGAGCGCCGCCGGGGTCTGGTCTGTCGCCAATGGCGAACTCACCGCCAATGCTGACGAGTGCATTTGGAGCAAGGCGGAGTACCAGAATTTCCTGCTGGATTTGGAGTTTAAAAATGCCGCAGGTACCAACAGCGGTGTCCTCATTTATTGCACCGATACACCTAACTGGATCCCTCATTCCGTCGAAGTCCAGATCTTGGATCAAACCGCCGAAAAATGGGCCAAGACAGATCCGACCTGGCACAGCGGCGGCATTTTTGGCCACTTGGCACCGGCCAAGGCCATGACTAAAAAGCCCGGCGAGTGGAACCACATGACGATTGAGGCCAAGGGCAAAAGTATCAAAGTTTGGCTCAACGGCGAGCTCACTGCCGATATGGACATGGCGCTGTGGACGTCTGCCAAGAAAAATCCCAACGGCACCGATATCCCGAGCTGGCTCAGCACACCCTTCGCCGAGTTGCCCACCAAGGGCCGCATCGGCCTCCAAGGGAAACACGGCGACGCCACCGTCTGGTTCCGCAACGTCCAAATCAAACCCCTCGAAAAGTAGCAGGCCGTTGCATGTCAAAGGATCCCTGAATCCGGTCAATGTCCGAAATTCAGAAATTCATATCATTTTCTCTTGCGAGTCCTGAACCGGGTGCTACTGTCAACATCAGGTGACCCGAGCTTGCCTCAAAAATATGATCTGTAAACGAAAGTCGAATGTACTTGCATGGGTATTGGGTGGATTAGCGTGGGTTGGTGTCAGTTTGCCACAAGTCTGGGCGGCACCCGTTGCCGGATGGCTTGGGTGGCGCGGGCCCAACCAGAACGGCAGTTCACAGGAGACGGGCTTGCCGGCGAAGGTGGAAGTGGGCGGCAAGAGCCAATTGTGGTCGAGTGAATTTCCCGGGCAAGGGACGCCGGTGATTGCCGGTGGAAAACTCTACGCGATGGGGTATGTGGGTGAGGGGGCTGACTTGCAGGAAGGCATTGGCTGCTTTGACGCGGAAACCGGCAAGAAGCAATGGCAGCAACTGTATAACGACTTTTTGAGCGACACGATCTATCTTCGCTACGCCACCTCCAGCCCAACGATCGACGCCGAAACGGGCAACGTCTATATGCAAGGCACCCAGGGGATTTTGGGATGTTTCAGCGCCACCGGCAAACTACTATGGCAGCACAGCATGATGGAGGAATTTGGGCGGCTCACGTTCCCAAATGGTCGCACCGCCTCGCCGGTGATTGACCGCGACCTCGTCATCACCCGCGCCGTCACCGCCAACTGGGGTGCGCAGGGCCCGGCTGCGGACCGGTTCTATGCCTTCGACAAGGTCACCGGCGACTTGGTTTGGGACTCGAACCCGGGTGACAAACCGAAGGACAACTCATTTTCGCATCCTGTTCTCGGTTGGCTCAACGGCAAGAGGGTTTTCTATGCGGCCTGTGGTGATGGCAGCATCGTTTGTGTCAATGCCCGAAATGGCGCCCCCCTGTGGCGGGTACCCGTTTTCAAGGCTGGCATCAACGCGTCGCTGGTGGTCCATAACAACGATAAGATCATCGCAATCTTTGGCACGCCTTACGAAAAGGGCGAAACCATCGCCATCAAAATTCCCAACGTCGAACCCACTAAACCCGCCGACGGTCCAGTAGTGGTGGATCCTGCAACTGTCGCCCTCTGGCACAATGAACTCTCAACCTCAACGAGTTCTTTGACTCTCCACGAGGACCGCGTCTATCTGGTGACCGAAACCGGTGAACTGTGCGCCCTCGACGCCAATACCGGCAAAACCGCTTGGAAACTCAAGCTCGGTATCGAGCAGCGCAACGCTTCACCCCTGTTTGCCGACGGTAAGCTCTATCTATCCATCCTCAACGAGCCCGGTAACTCGAAGGGTGACGATTCATCAGATGCCGGCAGCAAAGGCGCATTCTATATCATTCACCCCGGGGCCAGCGAAGCCAAAATCCTCAGCCACGTGGCCCTCGAAGGTCGCTGTTTCGGAAGTCCCTGCGCCTACAACGGCAAGGTATATGTCCAAACCACTAAAAAACTCTACTGCTTCGGCACAAAAGGCCGCAACCGCGGACTCGCCGCTGAACCCGCTGCCGAAAAATGGCCGCAACCCGGCCCTGCCAAACAACTCCAAATCATCCCTTCCGAAGTGTTTCTCAAGCCCGGACAATCCCTCGCCTTGCGAGTCCGCTCGCTCGACGCCAATGGCTTTACCGTAGAGGAAAACGTCGATCCTAAGTCGCTCGCCTGGGAATCATTTATCCCGGCCACTGCCAAAGTGAAATCCATGCTCAAAGCCAACATCGATAACGCTGGCACGTTGGTCGCAACTTCCGATAGCGTCCCTTCGGCCGGGATGTTCCAAGCGTCGCTCGGCGACTTGCACGGCTTCATGCGCGGCAGGGTTCTGCCCAATCTTCCCCTCAAGAATGACTTCGAGGATTTTAAACTCAGCGAGACCAATCCCGCCGAAGACGCGTCCTTTGCCTACCCGCCCCTGCCATGGATCGGCGCCCGATTCAAATTTGAAGTGCGCGAACGCGACGGCAATAAGTCCCTAACAAAAACAATCGACAATAAATTCTTCCAGCGCGCCCAGGTATTCATCGGTCATGCCGATATGAAAAATTACACCGTTGAAGCCGACGTTCAAAGCGATGGCAACAAGCGCAAAATGTCAGATGTGGGCGTCATCAACCAGCGCTATGCCGTGTTGCTCAAGGGCAACGAGCAGAAACTTGAAGTCAACTCCAACCTCGAACGCCTCCGCGAAGCCGTCGCCTTCAAGTGGGCGCCTAACGAATGGTACCACCTGAAAACCCGCGTCGATGTCGCCGCCGATGGCTCTGGAACCGTTCGCGCCAAGGCATGGAAACGTGGCGACCCCGAGCCGTCAGCATGGACCATTGAAGTGGCCCATCGCAGCGCCCACCGCAACGGCTCTCCCGGCCTGTTCGGCTTTGCGCCGCAGGATATGCGCGTATTTATCGACAACATCACCGTTACCCCCAATGATTAATCTGCCGCTGCTTTTCTCTGGACTGCTTCTGATCGCCTTGGCGCGTGCCGACGACTGGCCACAATGGGGCCGCACCAACGAGCGCAACATGTACTCGCCAGAAACCGGCCTGCCTAGCAGTTTTGATCCTGGTAAATTCAAACTTGGCACCGAGGAGGTGGACCTTTCGACGACGAAAAACGTCAAGTGGGTGGCCAAGCTTGGATCGCAGAGTTATGGCAACGTAACGGTCGCTAACGGACACATCTGCATCGGCACCAATAATGACGCCCCGCGTGATCCGCAACACCAGGGCGACCGCGGCGTCCTGATGTGCTTTGATGAAAAATCCGGCGGCTTCCTCTGGCAGCTGGTCGTGCCCAAACTCGCATCCGGCAAGGTCAACGACTGGGAGAGTCTCGGTATCCTCTCCTCGCCTACCCAAGACGATAAGCACGTCTATCTGGTGACGAACCGCTGCGAAGTGGTGACTCTAACAGCTGATGGGCTCGGAAAAGATAATGTCGGACCCTTCATCGACGAGGCGAAGTACGTCACCGGGCCGGGCAAGCCACCCGGCAAGGTTGGAGCGAAGGATGCCGACATGGTCTGGCGCTATGACATGATCGACGAGTTGGGGGTTTTCCCACACAATGCGTCCAACTGCAGCCTGCTGATTTTGGAAGACGAAATCATCTCGACCACATCTAACGGCCAGGACTGGTCCCATACGAACATTCCATCGCCCAATGCCCCGACGCTGATTGCGCTCGACAAGAAGACCGGCAAATTTCTCGGCGAAGACGATGCGCACATGGGCCCGAAGATCTTTCATGGCATCTGGTGTTCGCCGTCGGCTGGCAAGGTCAATGGCAAAACTCAGGTGTTCTTCGGCGGCCCCGACGGTTTCCTTTACGGGTTTGATCCGAAGCCAGTGAAGGAGGGCGACGACCTCCACTTGAAACGGGTCTGGTGGTGCGATGCCAACCCCGCAGGCTATCGGGCTAACAAATACCCCGCTGCCAAAGGGCCGAGTGAGATTAACGCCACGCCGGTGTTTTACAACAACCGCGTGTACGTCGCCACCGGCCAGGATCCGGAGCACGGCGAGGGCATCGGCAATCTCATCTGCGTGGACCCGACCAAGTCCGGCGACATCACCAAGACCGGCATTATTTGGTCATATAACAAGATTCACCGCAGCCTTTCCACCTGTGCGATCACACCCGACGGCCTGTTGTTTGTGGGTGACTTCAGCGGGTTTGTCCATTGCCTTGATGCGGCAACTGGCAAAGTCCACTGGGTTCACGACATGAAAGCCCATATCTGGGGATCGGCGCTAGTGGCCGACGGCAAGGTGTACATCGGCACAGAGGATGGCACGCTGGCGGTGTTTGCCGCCAGCAAGGAGAAAAAGAAACTGGCTGAGATTGATATGGGTGCGCCGGTGTATGCCACCCCCGTTGTGGCTAACGGAGTGCTCTACATCCAGACGACAACCCATCTTTACGCAATAAGCAAACCATGAAAAAAGTTCTTCTCTGCCTGTTGATTGCAGCAGTGTACGTGCTGCACCAGGATTTCTGGAACTGGCGTGCTGCCCAGCCACTGGTGTTTGGATTTCTACCCATTGGATTGGCCTACCATGCGGCCTATTCCATTTTGGCATCGGCTACGATGGCCATTCTCGTTAGTACGGCGTGGCCAAAACATCTCGAAACCACCGAAGGAGCCGAAACCAAGTGAATCCTGTTATAGTAGTCGGCATCTATCTGGTGATTATTGCCGTGATCGGCAGTGTTGCCTACACCCGTGGCAAGTCAAATACAGAGGACTTCTTTCTCGCGAGTCGCAGTATTGGCGGATTGGTGTTTTTCCTATCCATCTTCGCCACCAACATGACTGCTTTTGCCATCCTTGGCAGTTCCGGCCAGGCCTACCGGCAGGGGATTGGCATCTATGGATTGATGGCCTCCTCGTCAGGCTTGGTCATCCCTCTGACGATCTTCTTCATCGGTACCCGGCTGTGGGCACTGGGCAAGAAGTTTGGTCATCAAACGCAAGTGGCATTTTTCCGTGATCGGTGGGAATGCGACTCGATCGGCACGGTTATCTTCATTCTGAGTGTGGCAATGCTCGTCCCCTACATGATCATCAGTATCATGGGCGGTGGCCGGGTACTCTGCGATATCAGCGGCGGCAAAGTTGATTATTGGTTGGGCTGTCTGGTCGTCGTGCTGGTCGTCACAATGAATGTTTTCTTCGGTGGCATGCGGGGCACCGTGTGGGTGAATATCTTCCAAACGATCCTGTTTTTGCTCTTTGGAACCGTTGCGGTGGTGGTCATCAGTCATGCCCTGCCTGGTGGATTCGGTGAATATATTCACAAAATTGCCGGCAATCCGAAGACATCGTTTCTGCTAACTCGTGAGCGGATGTCGCCGCAGTTTTTCTGGAGTTACACTCTCATTCCGCTGTCGTCGATCATGTTTCCACACATGGCCATGATGTGTTTTGCCGCGAAAAAGGTCACGGTATTCAAGCGCACGGTCATTCTCTATCCACTCGCCATCATGGCCATCTGGCTGCCTTGCGTCCTGCTAGGAGTGATTGGCACACAGGCCGCTCCGGGTCTGAAGAATCCCGATGGGGTTTTGCTGCATTTGTTAACCGGCCATGCGCCCATCTGGCTGGCAGGAATTCTTGGTGCGGGCATCATCTCCGCCGTCATGGGCTCAGACACCCATCAGGTGCTCGCCGTGAGCACCATGTTCACCAAGGACGTATTCGCTCATTATGGCGGAGAGAAACGTTTTGGTGAACGCGGCACAGTTTCGTTTGCACGCATCTTCATTGTGTTTGTCACGTTGGTGGCCTATGTCGTCGCGCTCAACACTCCGGAGAGTATCTTTGAACTCGCCGTGCGCTTCGCATTTAGCGGCTTTGCCGCGATGGCCCCGGTGATGATCGCAGCGCTGTTCTGGAAACGCAGCACCAAATACGGCGCGCTCGCTTCGACATTGTGGGTGGCGGCGTGCCTAGCCGGCGTTTGGTATTTGCAACATATATCTGACACCATGCTGCCGAAGCCAGGCCAAGCCCCGACAATTATTTTTCCGGCTATCGGTCATTTGTTTGAGCGCACGATTGCCAACGTCACTTGCTTCGGCTTCCTGCCAGTGGTGCCGATGGTCCTCGGATCGGCAGTGCTGATGGTGATCGTTTCGCGGTTCACCGCGCAACCGAGTCCAGCCACACTCAAAAAATATTTTCCATGACCCTTGACGAATATTTCCGTGGCATCATTGACTGGCATTTCAATCCTGAGACCGGTTGTGCATTTTGGCTTGACTGGGCGAGGCGCAACTTTGATCCTCGTGAGGAGGTAAAGACGTTTGCCGACTTGGCAAAGTTTCCGCATTTTCAAGATGAGTGGCTGCGCGATTTGCAGCCTGAGGTATGGGTTCCTGCGGCATTCAAAGGCCAACCGTTCAATATCTTTGAAACTGGCGGCACCACCGGCATGCCGAAGCAGCGCATCGGTTGGCATGATTACAAATTCGACTACGAAGAGTTTAGCACAAAACTTGACGACCAACATTTCCCGCGCGGCGTGGCATGGCTGATGGTTGGCCCCACCGGCCCGCGCCGCTTGCGCCTCGCCATCGAGCATCTCGCAAACTTCCGTGGCAGTTCCTGTTACTTTATCGACCTCGACCCGCGCTGGGTGAAGAAACTCATCGCCGCCAAACAATTCGACCACGCCCGTGCTTACATGGACCATGTCATTGATCAAGCTGTGACGATTCTCAAGCACCGTAAAGTGGCCGGCTTGTTTACCACGCCCAAGCTTTTGGAAGCCATGGCCGAAAAGGTTAATCTCTACCAAGCCGGTGTCCGTGGCGTCTTCTGTGGCGGCACCACCATGGCTCCGCAGTCGGTGCGCTTTATCATCGAGGAAGTCCTGGAAGGCGAAATCGGTTTCTATCCAACTTATGGCAATACCTTGATGGGCCTGGCCGCCAGCGCCCCACTTCGCCCTGAGGATCATTATTCCATCACCTACTTCGCACCGCAGCCGCGCGCCGTGCTGCGGGTGGTCAATCCGTTGCAAACCGCCGAGACGGTGGGCTATGGCGAGTGGGGCCGGGTGGAACTAACGACCTTGACCAAGGAGTTTTTCATGCCGCGGTTTTTGGAACGCGACGAAGCAATCCGGCGGGAGCCGCGTGCGCCATACACCTGGGATGGAGTTGCCGAGGTTCGCCCTCTCGGCTCGATGGAAAAACTCATTGTTGAAGGAGTTTACTAATGGCGCAGCACATTTCAGCGCTTCGACTGGGCAAGCCTTATGAAAGTCTCGATCGAATCGAGTTGAAGGACGGCATAGGCACTGTTAGCCAGGTGAATGCAGGGATTATCCGCAAAGACCTAAAGCAAATTGCCGCAGCACACGCCGCCCTCAAAAAGTTTAGCGTCGCCCAGCGAGTCGATATGTGCGCTCTCGCCGGAGAGATCTTCTTGCATGCGAACGACCCGCAATCCTATGTCGAGACGTTGTCAGCTACCAGTGGTTTGCCACACTCGTTGGTGCGGCGCAACATGCATCGCATTCATGCGGTGCTCGCCAACATGGGCGAAGTGTTGCGCGGCTTGACGCGTGGCCTTGATCTCGACGATGAGACTAGCCCGTATAGCTTTTTCCCGGTTACTCACAGCTTGGGACTGGTCATGCCTAGCAATTCGCCAGCCGTCAATTCGCTGTGGTTGCCGGCCATCGCATTGGGCATTCCGGTGGTAATCAAACCGGGTCGTGACGAACCATGGACGCCTTACCGGCTCATTCAATCGTTCATCTCTGCCGGGGTGCCGGCGGCTGCGTTCGGGTTCTATCCGACGGATCATGAGGGCGCGGACGCTATTCTAAGGTTGTGCGGCAGGGCCTTGGTTTTCGGTGACAAAAGCATCAGCGACAAATATGCAGGCAATCCATCGATCCAAGTCCATGGGCCGGGTCATAGCAAAGTTCTTATCGGCACCGATCTCATCGGGCGCTGGCCTGATTTCATCGATGTGATCGCCGAGTCAATTGCCGCCAATGGCGGACGCAGCTGTCTTTGTGCCTCCACCATCGTCGTCCCCGCGCATGCTGACAAAATCGCCGATGCTCTGGCGCAACGGCTCGCTGCTATCGCCCCTTTGCCGGCTGCCGATCCCGCCGCTTGTCTGTCGGCATTTGCCAACCCGCAGATGGCCGATGCGATCGATGCGACGCTTGAACAGAGCCTCACCGATGCGGTGGACGTTACGGCCGCCTATCGCCATGGCCCACGCAAGGAGCTCTTCGATGGAGCTACCTATCTTCGCCCGACCATCGTTCGCTGTCCATCGTTTGAACATCCATTGGCCAACCGCGAGTTCTTGTTCCCGTATGCCAGCGTCATCGAGATACCGCAGGAAAAGATGCTCGAACAAATTGGGCCATCGCTTGTCGTTACTGCCATTACCAGCGATGAGTGCTGGATCCGGGAACTCATGGAATTTGTGCCCATCGACCGGCTGAATATCGGCCCGGTTCCGACTCTGACGATATCATGGGACCAGCCCCATGAGGGTAACCTGTTTGAGTTTCTGTACAAGCGCCGGGCCTTTAAACGCGTATGAACTTCGATTGGCAAGCTAACACCCGAATCGTCTTCGGCGCCAACAGTGTCGAGCGCCTTGGTGAGCTTGTGCGTGAACTCGGCGGCACCAAGGTGCTGCTAGTGACGGATCCCGGCATCGTGGAGGCGGGCCATGCGGCTCGCGTTCTGGAACTGTTGCCAAACGCCATCATCTACGACCGGGTTCGTGCCAACCCGACCACCCGTGATGTCGATGACTGCACCGCGTTTGCCCGCACCACTGGCTTGGATTTGTTGGTGGCCATTGGCGGTGGTAGTAGCCTGGACACTGCCAAAGGCGCAAATTTCCTTCTAACTAACGGCGGTCGGATGCAGGATTACTGGGGCGTCGGCAAGGCGACAAAACCGATGATTCCGCTGATTGCCATACCTACCACTGCCGGGACCGGCAGCGAATGCCAGTCGTTTGCCCTGATTGCCGACGAACAGACGCACCAGAAAATGGCCTGTGGCGACCCGAAAGCGGCGGCCCGGGTCGCGATTCTCGATCCGACGCTCACGCTGACGCAA
>JBAXCM010000021.1:0-20998 GCA_037141475.1 Verrucomicrobiota bacterium
CAAAGTCATGCCAAGCGCTCGCTTGAAAGTCTGAAATGATGATCAACTCGCGGTGGCCGCCGACCTTGGCCAGTTGCCGCAGCGCCAGATCAAAGGCGGCAGTCAGAGCCCCGGCCTCCGGCAGCGGGTGGGCTTGCTTCAATTTGTCTGTTAGAAACTCCAGGTTGGGGCCGGGCTCCGGGAAGGCGGCGGCGGGTTCGGCAGCAATCCAAATGAGGTTGGCATTATCGGGTTTGGACTGCTCGAGGAATCGCGTGGCTTGGGCGCAAGCAGAGTCGAAGCGGCTGCCGGCTCCTTCACGGGCGGCCATCGAGGCGGTGCGATCGACCAACAGGATGACGGTGGATTTTTCGCCGGGGAGCGAGGCGGAATTGGAGATGAGGAATGGCCAGGCGAAGGTGGCCGCCAACGCAAACAGGGCGAGGCTGCGCAAGGCTAGCAGAAGCCAGTCCTTGGGGCGACGGATGCGGGCGGTGCTGCGCAGTACCCGGCGCAGGAACTCAATGTTAGAAAATCGATAGACCGGCGGCCGGGCCCGCGAGAGCAGGTGCACCAACAACGGCAGCCCGGCCAGCGCGAGCAAGCCAAGGAGAGCGGGGTGCAGGAAATTGAGGGACATGGGGCGATGTTAGATATGGGAAAGCGCAAGTCAGAAGTCGCAAGATGCAAGACGGGAAGACGCAAGATGCAAGGGGAAGAAGTTGCAGCACGAGTGCTTGGGCAGGCGCGGATGGGCGGCAGTCTTGAACGCACCGAGTTCCGCAGATGGGAAGATACCGCGCAATGCTTGCTCTTGTCTTGTGTCTTGTGTCTTCAAGTCTTGCGTCTTTCTTTTCAGTCTCTTAAACGATCGAAGAGCGAGAAGTAGGGGTCTGCAGTGGAGGTTAGGGCGTAGTCGGCGCGGCGGGCGGAGGCGAGGGCACGCAGGGCGCGGGTGTGATTGAGCAGTTCTTGTTGCCAAGCGTCGCGTAGCGCGTGGGGGTGGACGGTGAGCTGGTCGTTGGTCTCCATATCGACGAAGCGCGACAGTCCGCGGTCATCTAGGTTGAGTTCGCTGGGGTCGAGCAAATGGAACAGGTGGATGCGGAAACCGCGATGGATGTACGGATTGAGCGCGCGGAACAAGGCCGCAGGTTCGGTGAAGAAATCCGATAAAATCACCAGGGTTCCCTTGCGCTTGAGCAACGGCTGGGCGCGGGCCAGCGTCTCGGTGATGGACGTGTTGGATCCGGGTCGGTTGGTTTCCAGAGTGGCGAGCAGGTCGTGGAGGTGCTGGCGGGTGGAGGCCGGGGGTAGGAATTTGCGGATGCCATGATCGAAAAGCGTTAGGGAGACCCGGTCATTTTTTGAGATGACCCACCAGGCGAGTGCGGCGGCGAAGAACGATGCGTATTCGAGTTTAGAGAGGCGAGGCGAGTGTTCTGGAAACCCCATCGAGGCCGAGCAATCGAGGAAAATGTGGCACTCGAGGTTGGTCTCCTGCTCGAAAGTGCGGAGGAAAAGCTTGTCGTTGCGGGCGAACACCCGCCAATCGACGCGTGCCAGATCGTCGCCGGGGGCATATTGGCGGAATTCGTGAAACTCGATAGACGATCCGCGCTGGTGCGAACGGTGGCGTCCCGCCAAGTACCCCTCGACCATCGCCTTGGCACCGAACTCATAATTCTTGAGTCGGCGGATATCGGCGGGATCGAGGAAGCGGTGCATGGGGGAATACGCAAGAGGAAGATCGGACGGATCGGACGGATCGGACGGATCGGACGGATCGGACGGATCGGACCGATCTGACCGATCTGACGGATCAAATGGCGGCGACAAGCTTGCCGATGATCTGGTCCGTGGTGATGCCTTCACCGGTGGCGTTGTAGTTGGCGATGAGGCGGTGGCGAAGGACGGGCAGGGCCACGGCGCGGATTTCATCGGCGGAGGCCGACGGTTTGCCGCGCAGCAAGGCAAGGGCACGGGCGGCGCGGGCGAGGCACTGTGAGGCGCGGGGGCCGGCCCCGTAGGCGACGTAGTTTTTGACGTCGGGGCTGGCGAGTGGGGAATCCGGTCGGGTGGAATGGACGAGTTTGAGGATCGTTTGGATGACGGATTCCGGCAGTGGGACATCGACGGCTGCGTGCTGGAGTTCGAGGACTTTTTCGGCATTGAGGATGGGTTCGGGCAGCACGTCGGTGTGGCCGGTGGTGCGGCGGACAATCTCGGCCTCCTCGTCGAGGCTCGGATAGCCGATGTTGAGCTGGAAGAAAAAGCGGTCGAGCTGGGCCTCGGGAAGCGGATAGGTCCCTTCGTGTTCGATCGGGTTTTGAGTGGCGAAGACGATGAAAGGTTCGACGAGGCGGCGCGTCTGGCCATTGACGGTGACTTGTTTTTCCTGCATGGCTTCCAGGAGGGCTGCCTGGGTTTTGGGCGGGGTGCGGTTAATTTCGTCGGCGAGGATGAGGTTGGCGAAAATCGGGCCGGGGATGAACTGGAACGTGCGCTCTCCGGCCGTGGTGCTCTGCAAAATTTCCGAGCCAACGATGTCGGTGGGCATCAGGTCCGGCGTGAATTGAATGCGCTGGAACTTCAACCCGAGAATCCGACCAAGAGTCGATACTAACAAGGTCTTGGCGAGACCCGGCACGCCGACCAACAGGCAGTGGCCCTTGCACAGCAGGGAGGTGAGGAGTTGCTCGACGATTTCGTCTTGGCCGACGATGACGCGGCCGGTTTCGCTGCGGATTTTGGCAACGGTGTCTTGCAGGCGGTCCCAGTGGGCGGCAGGTGCTTCGGTCATGGCGGTGGTAATTCTTCTTCGGTTGGGGGGGATGGGTCTTCGGCGGTGGATGAGGAGTTTTTCGGGCTCTCTGACGAGTCGGAGTCGCCTGACAAGTCGCCATCGGAGTCGTCCATGCCGGGGAGGCCGGGACGGGAGACTCCGTCGGAACCGTCGGATTTGGCGCTTTTATCGGCCGCGAATTTATCGGCGTCGGCGCGGGTGAGGATTTGGATGGAGATATAGAAGCGCTCGCCCTTATCGGATTCCAAGAGTTTATTGACGGTGGCGGCGAAGGGGGCCCTGGACTCCTCTGCGTCCTCGCCGGGTCCTTGCAGCGTGGCTTTACCGTCTTTGACGAGCCACTCGGCCGTGCTGGAGCTGCGGCTGTCTAAGGCGCTGGCGTAGGCCATCACGATGGCGGTGGCTTTTTTGTTGGCCCCAAGCGTGTTGATGGCTTCGGAAAAAATCTGGGCACCGGTGATGACGCCGCGGCGTCCTTGTTCGTCGGATGCATCCGGGCTGGGGCTCTTGGCGGGCTCCGGTTTGAGCGGGAAGACGCAGGTTGTGAGCTCCAGGCCCGGGCCGAAGCTTGCCGGGCTGATGCCGATGAATGTGCGGGAGTGCCTGTCAATTTCGGCGGCGAGGGACTCGATGTGCTTCGTTAGGGTGTCTGCGGAGACGCTGAAGCCGACGTCGATATTGCCGGCGCCCTTCACATCGGGAAAGCTAGGGCTTTTTTCCTGGGTGCGGGAGGTGATGATATGTTGGAGGGTTTTGACGGATTCCGGTTTGGGCGGATCATCCGAGTCCTTGAACCATTCCAGCCAAGCGGCGCGTTCATCCGGGGTGAGGGATGTGAGGTAAGGGTGGATCTCGGCGGCAGGCTTTTTGCCGGCGGTCGCGACGATTTCAGCGAGGTGTTCCTCGCTGACCTTTGAAGCATCGGGCAGTGGCGGCACGGGTTTTCCGGCAAGCCGGGCATTGGCATGCTCGACGAGGATGGCGCTGGCGGTCTTATTGAGAATGACGGATGCGGAATGGGCCTCGATGTAGGCGCCGGGTTGAACGGACGTTTCAAACGCGCAGGCGGCAATTTCAGCAATGGTTGGTTCGCTGTCCGTTCCGTAGCGCTGGTACCGGTTCTGCGGGTTGAATTGGCTTGAAACTCTGCGGGTGTCGGCGAGGAGTTTTCGCCAGACGACGGCTTCGGGTTCGGACACTTTCCGCTCTTCAGGCACGGCAGGCTCCTTTGCATCCTCCTTTGCATCTTCCTTGGCAGCCTTGTCGGCAGGCTTTGCAGTGGGATCCGGCTCATCGGTTGGCTCGGCATCGGGTTCATCGACCTCCCAGCGGATCATCGAGGTGGCGGATAGGAACCTGGCGCGCACAGTGGCATCGGTGGTGGCATTGGCCCCTTCGAGGAGGGCGTGGAGGTGTTTGACAGGGGTGGCGTCCGCCAACATGTCGGACAGTGAGCTGATGGCGGCTCTGGCATCGGCGGGTTTGCCCTTGGCGATTTGGAGGGCGAGGGCCCGTGGGGATTGGCCGCCGACGAGGGTTTCCAGCTGTTTGAGGATTTTTTCGGCACCACCGGCTTGTTTGACGAGCCAGGCGCGTGGGTTGGTGTCCTCGGAGTCACCGGCACTGCTCTGGCTGCGCACGAGTTTGGCGTAGGCTTCGAGGAACGGTTTGGCGGCGGCCTTGCGGCTGCGCAAATAAGTTTGCACGTCCTGAAAAGTGGCGATGGCCGGATCAGCGGCGAGGGCGTAGGCCTCAAACGCCTGATGCGCCTTGGGTTCGGTGGAGGCGGCAAGAATGGAGGCGGCTTGAGACGATTGATTGCTCGACCCGTCGCGGAGGAAAACGGCGGCCAGCTCCTCGCGGGTGGCGTCTTTGTGATCATTCCAAAAGGCCAGGGCGGTCTCGCGGATGGCATCCGGATCAACCTGGGACGGATCGCTTTCGTGCTGGGATTCCGGGAGGGTGGCGGCGAGGAGGCGGACGGCGATTTCGCCGCGGGTGGCGGGTCGGTTGAGCGCGGCATACAGGCCCAGTGTGCGATCCTCATCGCTGCCTCTCGACGAGTAGTAACCCGAATATGAGCGGGCGTTGGGCAGATGGGTGAGGAACGGATCGCCGGTCAGGGCTGCGAGCGCCGGGATAGCCGCCATTTTCAAGGCGGCAAGCCGGAATGGCACGGAGGCACCGGCGTCGGCATCCGCCTCCGCTTGGATCAGCCAGAGCGAGCCCGGGCCATAAGCCTCGCCATCGTTGCCGTAACCTTCGCTCATCTGCATCCGATAGCGCATGGCGGCGGAAAGGGCGGGAGACTTTTTGTCCTTGGGCTTTTCGTTAGGATCGACGGGCGGCTTGTCCGTGAGTTCGCGGATGATGGCGATGGCCCGGGGGTCGATGGTGACGTCCGGCAAGGTGGGCGGCGGTGCCTTGGTACCGGTCGCTTGCTTCTCCAATTGCGGCAGCAGCATGGCCACGGCGTCGCGGTTTGACCAGCCGCGCGGGAAGCTCTTGCACAGGCCGGCCAGCGCCGTGTGATAGGCCGCCCAATCCCCGGATACCCAGAAAGCACGGCACGCCTGTTGATAGAAATGGCCGGCCAGCACATCCACGGCGGCATCGACGGCAGCCTCACGCGACGGGTACACCTCGAAGACGGCCAGCGCGAGCCGGTTGGCCAGCGCGGTGTGGCCGGTTTGATGGAGCTGGGCGGCAAACAGCAGGAAGCTGCCAAAGTTAGAATCACTGTAGCTGGAGCCGGAGCCGAACGGATCCTGAACGTCGTCGGCAGTCCTCTTGGCGACGAGTTTCTTGAACCCGGCGAGGAGAGATTCCACGTCCTTGGTTAGATCCAGCTCGGCCGGGCGCTTCTTCGCGGCCTTGAGTTCGATGACATCTACGCCACCAAGGCTGATGGCGCGGGACTTGTCATCGGTGACCGGCAGCAGCCAGGCGTTGCCCTTGACTGATTTGGTGACATCCCGCAGCTCGTAGTTGGAGTTGACGGACTCGGGAAGCATCGCCCACGTGGCCTTGGCATCCAGCGCCGGCATCCCGAGAGCCACAAGTTGTTTGAATCCCTCGGAAAAATCCGGGATTGGCGACGGATCCTGGGCCCGGCCAATAACGGCTGAGAAAAGGAGAAACGGAACAATCCATGATTTCCTCGCGCTCACACTTGGCGGTCTAAACTAACGTCTCCGCAAACGGAAGTATTATTTTCAAAAAATTTGTCAGACCCTCTGAGGTTCGTCGCCTGGGCAGGAATTTGCGGCGTGATGTTTCCTGTGGCGGCGGCATCAATTGGTGCTAGCGTTGCGCCGTGGACGCGCTGATTCATCACTTGGAACAAGGACACGAGCTTTCCTCACGCGAGGTCGAGGTGGCGGCAAATTTGCTTCTCAATGCGGCGGTGGCCGATGAGAAAAAGGAGCATTTGCTAGAGGCGCTGACCAAAAAGGGTGAGACGCCGGCGGAAATTGCCGGGTTTGTGGAGGTGTTTCTCGAGCGGGCAGTGGACCCGCACATGGGCTTGCTAGATCTGGAAGGACCCACTCTGGACCTGTGTGGGACCGGTGGCGACAAGCTCAATTTGTTTAATGTTTCGACCACCGCCATGTTTGTCGCAGCAGCGGCCGGCGCGGTGGTCGTCAAGCACGGCAACCGTGGCATCACCTCGCCCAGCGGCGGCGCGGATGTGCTGGAGGCACTCGGCATCCGCATCGATCTGCCAGCCGACGGGTTCCGCCGATGCCTCGAAAAAGCCGGAGTCGGATTCATGTTTGCTCCGGCCTATCACCCGGCGTTCAAGGCGGTTTCAAGTGTTCGAAAAACCTTGGCGGCCCGCGGCGTGCGCACGATTTTCAACATCATCGGGCCTTTGCTCAATCCGGCCCAACCGCAATGCCAGCTCGTCGGTGTGTTTTCGCGTGAACTGTGTCCGGCGTTTGCCGAGATTCTCGAAAACCTCGGCCGCGACAGTGCTTGGGTGGTTCATGGCACCACTGGCGATGGCCGCTCCGTGGATGAACTCAGCTTGATGGGCTCAACCCGCATCTGCAAATCCGGAAGCTACCAGGACATCGCGGACGAAGAAGTCCGCCCGCGGGATTTCGGCTTCAAGCACGCTGAAGTCGCCGATCTGCAAGGCGGCGATGCCAAGGCCAATGCCGCTATCCTCGAGGCCATCCTCGCCGGTCGCGATACAGGCCCCAAACGCGATAGGGGTGTGCTCAACGCCGGCGCCGCCCGCGCCTGCGCTGGCTTGGCCGATGACCTCGGCGACGGCATTGAGGTGTCACGCGAATTGCTCGCCAGCGGTGCCGCCCTGGCACGCCTTCGCCTGCTGCAAAAAGCCGCGAAACATTGATTGACTAACAATTATTTGCGGATCGTACTGACTGCGTTGCAGGCACCACCGTCCCATCAAGTTTCCATGGATCTCGTCTTTCGCGTCAATTACCGCAGCGTGCCCGGCCAGTCGCTGTGGTTGTATCTGGCGGCATTTTTCACCGGCAGTGGTGTCCGCATCGAGCAGGTCTTGCCGCTGCGCTGGCTCAATGAGCGGCAATGGGAAGTGACTGTGGCTCTGCAGGGGAGCGGCCCGCTGCGCTTGTCCTATCACTATCAACTTCGCCAGGAAAACAATGGTCTGCAGCTCGACGAGTGGCTGGTTCCACGGCTTGTCGAATTGGATCCTGCCACCCGGGACGGCGTGGATTTGTTAGACACATGGTGCTCGGCAGGCACTCCTGACTATGCCTTGGAAACCAAGCCCTTCGCCGTGCTGCTTCCCAAACGCGGGCCGTTCGCACCAGCCACACCCCCAGCCACCACGGCCAACATGGAATTTGTGTTGCACATGGCGGCGGTTCCAGCGGGGCAGCGGCCCTGTCTGCTAGGCAGCGTGCGGGAACTCGGCGACTGGGATTGGCAGCGCCACTTGCCGCTGGAAGAAATCGCCCCTAACATCTGGAGAATCGCCCTGTGCCTACCCACAGCTGGCCATATTCAATACAAATACGGCCTGTGCGAGGTGGCAAGTGGGCGAATGCTTTCCATTGAACAAGGCCCTAACCGGCTGTTGGCTAGTCATGCCCGGGGGCCGCGCCATTGGACGCGGGTGTGCGACGAAGGCTATGCCCGCCCTCCCAAGGAGATGTTCCGTGGCTGCGGGGTGGCGGTGCCGGTGTTCTCTCTGCGCAGTGCTCAAGGGCTCGGCGTCGGAGAATTTGCTGATCTAACGGCTTTAGCGGACTGGGCCACCGCCGTCGGCCTGCGCATGATCCAAATTTTGCCGGTCAATGATACCACTTCAGCTGGCGATTGGACGGATTCCTATCCGTATTCGGCGATCAGCGGCTGGGCTCTGCATCCGCTCTATCTCCGCATCGACGACCTCCCTTATCCGATGCCGCCGGAATTCGCGGCACAGCTCGCTTGCGCTCGCCTTCAGCTCAACGCGCTTCCAGCGGTGGACTATGAGGCGGTGGTGCGGAGCAAGATCGATCTAACCCGCCAGATCTATCAGCAGCATCAGACCGTCCTGATGGCAGACGCGGCCATCCACAAATTCCTCAAGCACAACCGCGAGTGGTTGGTTCCCTACGCGGTGTTCTGCCTGCTGCGCGAGCGCCACCACAGCGCCGACTTCAGCCGCTGGGGCGAGTGGTCAACTTATGATCGCGAGCGGGTGGACACACTGGCTAACAAGTCTTCTGCCAATTGGCCGGAGGTTTTCTATCACATTTGGCTGCAATACGAACTGGAGCGCCAGCTGAGTGCCGCAGTGAGCCACCTGCACCAGCGCGGCGTCGTCCTCAAGGGGGACCTGCCTATCGGTATCGACCGCCACTCGGTCGAAGCCTGGTCATTGCCACACCTGTTCAAGATGACGGCGCAGGCCGGGGCACCGCCGGATGCCTTTGCTGCCAAGGGCCAGAACTGGGGGTTTCCGACCTATAACTGGGAGGCGATGCAACGCGAGGACTACGCCTGGTGGAGGGCGCGCTTGGCACATCTTGGCCGATTTTTCGATGCCTATCGAATCGATCACATCCTTGGGTTTTTCCGGATTTGGCAGGTTCCGCAGGACCAGGTGGAAGGCATTATGGGCTGGTTTGAGCCGGCCCAGCCGGTGACTTTGGAGGAATTGCAGGCGCGTGGGATCGGTTTTGATTTTTGCCGGTATTGCCGCCCGTATCTACGCGAGCACTCGTTGGCCGAGCGCTTTGGCAGCGATCTCGGGTGGGTCAAAGACCAATATCTCGAACCCTGCGGATTTGACTATTGGAAGTTGAAGGAATCCGTCTCCACCCAGCGCCAAATAGCCGATTTTTTCCACGAAGCCTGCGCGCCCGGTGCCCCGGGGCGGGCGCGCCACCAATGGATTCGCGACGCCCTGATGGATTGTGCTAGCGATGTGCTTTTGTTTGAGGTGCCGGCTAGCGGCGGACGGCTGTTTCATCCGCGTTGCCAGATGCGAAGCACTCGATCCTATCAGGAATTGGACGCCGATGTGAAGTGGCGCTTTGATGAGATGTATGAAGATTACTTCCATCGGCGGCAGGAAGAATTTTGGCAAGCTTGCGGCTATCAAAAACTGCCGATGTTGCGCAAGTCTACCTCGATGCTTTTATGCGGCGAGGATTTGGGGATGGTGCCGGCCTGTGTGCCCGGCGTGATGGCCGAACTCGGCCTTCTATCTCTAGAAATCCAACGCATGCCCAAATCCCTCCACGCCGAGTTTTCCCACCCGGCCGACGCTCCATACTTAAGTGTGGTGAGCCCGTCCACCCACGACATGCCCACCCTGCGAGAATGGTGGCGCGAAGACGCCAAACTCACCGGTCACTTTGCATGGAGCCTGTTAGGGGTGGATTTTCCTTCACTCAACCTCTCCGGCGATACCGCCGCCAGCATCCTCGCGCTGCACCTCCACTCGCCGGCCATGTGGGCGCTTATTCCCTTGCAGGATTTATTGGCGATGGATGAATCCCTCCGCCATCCAGATCCCGCCGCCGAGCGCATCAACGTGCCCGCTAACATGCCTCATTACTGGCGCTATCGCATGTCCCTCGGCATCGAGGAACTTGTTGCCGCCGCTCCATTCAACGCCCGCCTGCTCGACATGGTCAACGCCTCCGGTCGCTGATGCGGGGAGCCGGAATTGCTTTCGCCTCTTCTGTTCGACGTTGAGCGTTCGATGTTGGACGGGTTTCGATTTGCCGTTCACGCGGGTACGGCTTCGGCAAAGAGTGTGCGAATCGCAGCGACGACGGCCTCGGGCAGTTCCTGTTTGGAAACATAGGCCTTTGCGCCAGCGCGGATGACGCGGTCCGCACAGAGGTTTTTCGGGTGCATCGAGAGCACTAATACAGGAAGTTCAACGTTTTTCAGGCTTAGTTCATTGACTAAATCAAGCCCGTTCGATCCGCTTAGCGTGAGATCAACGAGAGCGACATCGGGATGGGTTTGGTCGATGAGGTTGAGCGCATCAGCGACGTTATCCGTCTGGCCGCACACGATCATGTCGGGCTCATCCCTAACGAGTCTAACCAGCATGGCGCGGAAAAACAGATGGTCTTCGACGATGAGGATTTTTTTGGGGGGAATCGGCATGGCTGAAACATGCCTAACGGAGCATCGGCGCACAACAGGCAGGGGGCGTGGCAAAAATCACTACACACTGCGCTCGGCCACCCAGCGAGCGGCATGCTGATAGAGGCTGGCGGCATTCTTGATTCCCAGCTTGTCCTTGATGCGTGCGCGGTAGCTGTCAACGGTGGTGGGAGCGAGGCGGAGGCGGGCAGAGATTTCGCACGAGCTAAGACCTTCCCCCATGAGTTGATAAACTTCGATCTCGCGGTCGGACAGCAATTCCACACCGGTGGCGGCGGTGGGTTTGCCGCCGCGGGTCTGCCGTTCCAAAATTTGCTGGCTGATCTGCTTGCTGACGTAGATTTCGCCATGAGTGACGGCATGAATGGCAGCGATGACCTGCTCCGGGGTTTCCTCTTTGGAGATAAACCCCTTGGCACCTGCATGCAAGACGCGCTCCGCATAGAGTCTTTCCGAGTGCATCGAGAGGACGAGCACGGGAAGCTGAATGTTGCGAGCTTTGAGGTCCTTGATCAATTCCAGCCCGCTCGAACCGGTCAAAGTCAGATCGATGATAGCAGCATCCGGCGCCTGCTGCTCGATGATGGTTAGCGCATCGCTTATGTTGCTAGCCTCGCCGCAAACGCTCATGCCGGGTTGCTGGTCGATGAGCTGCACGAGCATGGCGCGAAAGAGTGGGTGATCCTCGACGACGAGAATCCGCTTTTTTTTGCGGCAGGATGGGTTCATGGCGCTGAAGTTGTTGGCCGGGGTGGTGGGTTTTGGATTTTGCAGGAAACGAGTGTGCCGTGGTCGGGTGCCGAGCGAATGGTGAGCACTCCACCGATGGCCCGAGCCCGGTATTTCATCGAAGACAGGCCCATGCTCGCGGTGTCGCTGGCAGCCGCTGCCATGCCGCTGCCGTCATCGGTCACGACCAAGTCCAGTGAGCCATCGAACTGGTTGAGCGCAAGCGTGATCTTGCGGGCTCCGCTGTGCTTCAGAGCGTTGGCTAACGCCTCCTGGGCAATCCGGTAAAGGTGCATGCCTATCTCCGGGTCCTCCACCTGTGAGGTCCCCGTTTCGCTATAGGCGACCTCCGCAGTCGTTAAACCATCCGCATTGCGGGCGAGTTCCTCCAAGGCGATTGCAAGACCGTCACCTTCGATTTTCACCGGATAGATTCCGCGGGCCAGGTCCCGGGTGAGGGAAATGGCGTTGCTGATCATTTCGCGAATTCGATCTGCCTTGACCGCCTCTGCCGGGTGCTGCGGCCGCAAGTCATTGGCTAGAAAGGCAGCAGCATAGCCGACTGCGGCGAGATGAGCCCCGAGGCCGTCGTGGAGGTCGCGTCCGACGCGTTGTTGTTCCCGCTCGCTGGTCACGAGGATAAGCCGTTCGAGTTCCTGTTCCCGTTCAAGCGAGGTGATGCGCGTCCGGGCAAGCGTTTGTTGCTCCTTCACTGCGGCCGCAGCGATGGCAAGCACCACGAAGTAAAACAAGCGGCTGACCATAGCCACCGCAAATCCGGCACTAGTTTGGTAGGGATTATCGCCCACGTCAGCTGCCCACCAGGCAGCGGTGCATATCATGGCAAACGAGATGCCGGTGCGCTTGCCAGTCCTCCACACAGCAAGGACAATAGGCAACGCGTAGCACAAGGAGAAATTCCATTCCCAGCCGGTCACCCGATCCATCCAACCGATCACCCCGACCAGTGCGAGAGCGACAAGCAAGGTGATCCATGGCGGCCGCCTCCTCAGCGCCACGAGTGAGGGGTTCGCAATCCGCTTAACCAGACCGGTGAAATGAGTTTGAGCGATCGTCCTGTCTGCGGTCATAGCAGCCCATTTTGTTAGTTATGTGATGGGCCGCTCAGAGGAGTGCCTATTCACCATGTTTGAGTAGCCGATTCGATTGTGACGGCCATGGTGGCGCGGAGCCAGCCGAACTTTTCCTTCATGAAATCAAAATCAGGGCCTGACGTCACAAACTGCGCCATTCCTTTGATCAAGAAGCCGGCTCCCAATCCATGCAGGCCCTCTACCTTGCTGCTACCCAACGTGATCAAAACACTCGGGTTGTACATAATGTTAGCCTCCGTCTTGTGCATATAACCGGCCGGGATGAACAGTCGTCCATCTTGTGAAACTTTCAGATAGCTATTCCAAGTGTTCACCATGTGTGGGCCATCAGTCCCCGAGGTGGCGATAGCGACCACGCCGTCTTTTTTCATGATTTCCTGTAATTTTTCCGGGATCATTGTGTTTTTGTTATTTGCGTGTTCGTGTGAATCTGGCCTAATGGATTTATAGGACGCCGGATGTGCAAGATCCTCTGCGGTGGCCGCTGTGCAAGGCGATTAAACCGGCATTGGAGGCTGAGCCAAGATAAAAATGGAGGGGACCAAGCGAGGCGGGCCGGAATTCAGGGGGGGAGCGAAATCCGAGCCGAGTGAAGCCGTTAAAATATTGCCAGTTTAGCGGGACTGCGCGTTTCCAGCCCGCAAATCCAACCCGGTAATGTTTGCGCCGACTCATCAAACTAACCGACATTGACCGGGCCGTCGCCATCCTGTAATAGGTCTTCATGTGCCTGCGTATTCCATGCCGACTGATCCTGCTTGCTGCTGCCATGATGCTGCCACTTTCGTCCTGTGGCACGGGTACCTATGCACGAGGGTTTGCAGACTCGTCCGCAGCGATGGTGCGGCCGCCGGTCAACGCCGAAGGTCCGTGGCAGGGGACATGGGTGAGTGCGGTTAACGGACACCACGGGCCGCTTTGGTGCATGGTTCACCGCAGCCCGGGCCACCCCGGGTGCTATGATTTCCGCTATCGTGCCGGCTGGGGTGTTGTGCGGTTTGGTGACTACACCCACCAGGTTCGGGCTTATCTTGCGAGCGACGGGTCGCTGAAACTCAGCGGTGCAATGGTCCTTCCGGCAGGCCTAGGAATGTATCGGGTGGATGGACGCCTGACACCTGAAACCTTTGTGGCAGCGTACCAATCTGCACATGATCGAGGCACGATGGAGTTGCGGCGGCCACCGGTGCCATGAGCTGCCCGATTCGGGCAGCGAGTGAGGAATTTGGGCTCGCACGGTTCTGTGGGGCGTCGTCCGGCCTTCGGGCGGGACGGCCAATACGGTTGACTTCGTAGCAGAATAGGAATTGAGCCTGTCATCGACGACGGGATTCTAGCCTGTCATTTCATCCACAGACAGGCTGGAAGTGCTGTCTTCCATCACTGGCAAGATGCCTATTTTCCGCCGGAGAGCGCTACATGGACAGTATTGGGCGGGACTGTCCTATCCTGAAAATTATGGGCAGTATCAGTCATCTTCACCTCTCGCGTCGTTAGGACAGAATGTAATACCACTCCACGTCTGGCAATAGGCAACGCGGGGACGCGGTGCCCAGACGTTCGATTTGGCGGCGCAGTTCGGTTGGATCGGCTGTGTTGAACGCAAACATGCCAAAATGGTGTGGGATGATATTGCCGATGTTTGCAACCCGGCACAGATCTATTGCCTCGGAGAAGGTCATGTTGCCTGCGATGCCGCACTGGCTCAGGTGCTCGCTGCGGCCATTGACGGGTAACAACGCCAGATCCACCGGTTGTTGTCGCAGGCGTTCGGCCAAGCCGTGATAGACCAAGGTGTCGCCGGAATGATAGAGGGTGAATTGGCCTAGGTGCAGCAGGAAGCCCAGAAAGTAATGCTCGCCGTGGGAGTTAAGCATGAGTGATTCGTGGGCGGCGGGAAGGATCCGGATTTCCAGTGCGTCACTGACGCGCAGGAGGTCATCGGTGTTGACCGGAACGAGTTGTGCTTGAGGCACGCCTAGCTGGGCGATGGCGGCGAGTTCAGCCCGAGGCACGATAAAGCGGCAAGCGGGATTGGCATCGGCCAGCAGTGCCAGCGAACCGGGGTCCGCGTGGTCACTGTGGCGATGGGAACAGAGAACCAGATCGAGATCGAGAAGTCTATCCGCATGGATGGGGGGCGGCATCAGTCGTGTGTGCGGAAACTCGGTGCCTGCATACTTTCGGGCCAAGTGATCGGAAAGATAGGGGTCTATCAGCACGCGCAATCCGGCATGACGCAATAGAAAGCCCGCTTGACCAAGCCACGCCAATCCCACCGCCTGCCCGGACAAGTCGGCATCTAGCAGCGATTGGGCACCACCGGCATGTGAAATGATTCGCATGATTGCGGTTTGCTATTGGCTGAGTGCCTGCAACAGGTTATCGACGGCCATCTCTACCGCACGATCCACGCTTTCACCGGTAAATCCACCGATGTGGGGAGTGGCAACGACCCGTTCGTTGGCCACCAGCACATCGTCAGTCGGCGGTTCGTTCAAGAATACATCGATTGCTGCCCCGGCGACTTGGCCACTTTGCAACGCAGCAGCCAACGCCGTCGGATCCACCAACTCGGCACGAGCCGTGTTGATGAGAAACACGCCGGGCTTCATCGCGGCGAGTGCAGCGGCATCGATTATCGGCCGCCCGTTGCCTGGTGCCGGGCAGTGCAGGCTGATCACGTCGGATTGGCGGATCACGTCGGCCAGAGGCGCGTAGTGAAATTGCGGTGAGGGAGCGAACGTCGCGTCGGGTATCAAATCATAGGCAAGCACATGCATGTCCATGCCAAGGGCGAATCGGGCGACCAAGCGGCCGATGTGGCCACAGCCTATCAAGCCGAGCGTTTTCCCGCAGACTTCGATGCCTTTGCGGCGTTGCCAGCCGCCCGCCTTGATTGCGTGATCGCTGAATGGCACCCAGCGGGCCAGTGAAAGCAGGTGGGCCATGGCCAGCTCGGCGACCCCCCGGGCATTGGCCCCCGGCGTGGTGCAAACTCTGATGCCCAAGCGGCGGGCGGCCTCCATGTCCACATTATTGGTGCCAACGCCATTTCGACTGATCACCCGCAATCCAGGCGCGGCTTCTAACACCCGGGCATCGATGTCTTCAACACCCGCTAGAAAACCGACACAGCCAGGCAGCCGTTGCAGCAACTCGTCAGTTGTGGGCTGTTTGCCCGGAGGGGTGAAAACCAGCTCGTAGCCGGCGTCTTGAAGGCGGGCAAGGGCGGGATGCCCTGCTGTTGTTAGGGAGCGTGGTGAGACCAAGATTGATGCACTCACTCGATCACTTCCTTTCCTTGGCGGATGAACACTCGGCGGGGGAATCCTTCGGTGGCGATGTCACCATAATTGTGTCCAGCATCCGCCGGATAGACGCAAAATGAGATTAGGGGTTCGTCGCCGGTGTTGATGGATCGATGGGCCCAGTGTGGCGGAACATAGACCATGCGGTGGCGGCGCATGGCCTCACTGTGGCAGACGCCGTCGGCGGTTTTCATCATCATGTAGCCGGTTCCGCGGATGCAGAGGTAAGTTTCCGCAGTGCCGCTGATGGTGTGGTAATGGCCTTTGGTCATGAAGCACTCGTCGCCAACGCGCCCCGGATAGAGTTTGCTGATGCACAGCAGCAAATGCCCATACGTTTCGGGAATGTGTTTCTCGAAAACCTCGTAATGGATCGGGTCATCCTGTCCGATCAACTGCTCCAGAGCGGCTTCATCCCGGTAATAGCCGCGCATGTCCGAGGTCTTGCGAGTCAGCACGCGGTCCGGTTCGGCCATTGCGCCGGTAACAAGGTCGATATCAACAGCCCAAGGTGTCATCAGGGGTTCATCGGTGGCAGTCATCTGTGTTAGGGGGTTAGCGTGCATCTTTTGCAATTTGGGAGATTTCATCGAACATGGGTCCGCTCACTGGAATGTCCACGTCAAACACCTCGGCGATCACCCGGGTCCAGCCATGGATGAAGTACACCCAACCGTCTTCGATGGTGAGTTGGCGGGTGGTGGCTTGGGCGCGGGCTTGGTCGAGAAACACGAGGTTACCCCGATAGTTGAAATCCCAGATGAGGCCATGACTTGGGAAAATGGCGGCGTCGGAAAGCGGGGATCCGGGAGCATCCTTGCCCAAGCCCGTTGCATTCATTACCAGCGAATGCGGCTTGAGGCCCGCGAGCAGTGCGTCGCTATCCTCGAGCTTGGGTGTTAGATGATATTCGATGGGGATAGGGCAAGCGAGTTGCTCGTGAATCCCCTGGATCTCATCCAAGCGGGCCGGGCTGCGGTTGGCAATCACAATGCGCGAGGGGCGGTTACTCCCGTGTTTGGGATCCATCAGATAACTGGTGATAGCAATGGCCGAGCCCCCAGCGCCCAAGCAGAACGCCTCGGCACCGGTGGTCTTCCAGTGGTCCGGCGGCAAGAATGCCTCGAGCGCCAAGCCGCTGGTGATCGGGTCCATGGCGTGCCCACGGAGTTGGCCATCCCGCTTGGAGATGCAGCTGATCTCTCCGGTGAGCTGCGCGTGTGGATCGAGAAAAGAAAAATGCCCGCGGCAGGCCCTCAATAAGTCAATTTTGTGAGTGGTTACCAGTGCCCCTAGGGACAGAGGGTCGATTTTGATGAAGGTGACGACCCGCTGATAGACGGCTGAATCGTCGTGCCACTGGCAGTCGATGCCCTGAATGGTCACATCTCCAAGCTTGAGGTATTGCGCCCAGCGGGGGAAAACGCGCATGATGGACGACTGGCCGGTCGTCATCCCGATGAAATAGAGCGTCGGCTTGAGCGCTCCGGTAAACGATGTGTTATGGGTGGCTTGAATGGCTTCTGACATATATGGCGTTTGGCGGGCTTGCCGCAGGGCCGTTGCGGACGCCGGTTGACATCCGTCTGACAACAGAACTAACTGCTATGGCACCTGAGAACGCAAGCAGAATGAGTGGCGCATCGCCGTGAAGTCAATGGAAATTTGGCGGAGTCAGCAATTGTGGTAAATCGTGGTTCGCCCCCGGCGAAGCTCTTTCTTCCTTACAGGTTGCCGTGGCAGTCGAGAAGTTTGAACATAGGGCAGGCCGCCCCCTTCGATCCGTCATGCCACCTGGCGATCGACATCTTCGCGGAGGTTTTCGATGATGAAGTCCTGGCGGTCGGGGGTATTCTTGCCCATATAGAAAGCTAGCAATTCTTTAACTCCCTTGCCTTCCTCGTACGCCACGGGGTCGAGGCGCATATCCGGGCCGATCATGAATTTGAATTCATCCGGGGAGATTTCGCCAAGGCCCTTGAAGCGGGTGATTTCGGCATTCTTGCCGAGTTTGGCCAGTGCCTTTTTGCGGGCATCCTCGTCATAACAATAGATGGTTTCCTTCTTGTTTCGCACTCGGAACAGAGGGGTTTGCAGGATAAACAAATGCCCGTCGCGAATGAGTTCGGGGAAGAACTGCAGGAAAAACGTCAGCAGGAGCAGGCGGATGTGCATGCCGTCCACGTCGGCGTCTGTTGCGATGACCACTTTGTTGTAGCGCAAGGCATCGACGCCATCTTCGATGTTGAGGGCGGCCTGGAGCAAGGCGAACTCCTCGTTTTCATAGACGATTTTGCGCGGCAGCGCAAAGGTGTTGAGGGGCTTTCCACGCAACGAAAACACCGCCTGCGTCTCCACATCGCGGCTCTTGGTGATGGACCCCGAGGCGGAGTCACCCTCCGTTAGAAAGAGCGTGCTCTCATCGCGGCGCTTGTGTTTGCTATCATAGCGGACGCGGCAATCCCGTAACTTTTTGTTATGAACCTTGGCCTGTTTTGAGCGTTCGCGGGCGATTTTCTGGATGCCTTTCAGGTCCTTGCGTTCGCGCTCGGCGGATTGGATACGCTTTTGGATCGACTCGGCCACAAGCGGGTTCTTGTGCAGGTAGTTGTCGAGGTTGGTTTTGAGGAAATTGCCGATAAATGTTCGCAATGATTCGCCATCGGGGCTGATCGTGTTGGAACCGAGCTTCGTTTTTACCTGACTCTCAAATACCGGCTCGATGATGCGCACGCTCACCGCCGCCTCGATTCCGGCGCGGATGTCGGCCGCTTCGTATTGTTTTTTGTAAAACCCGCGGATCACCTGCACGATTTGTTCGCGGAAGGCCGCCAGATGGGTTCCACCCTGGGACGTGTTTTGGCCGTTGACGAAGGTATAATATTCTTCGCCGCTCTCTGCGCTGTGGGTGAAGGCGATCTCAATATCCTTGCCCACCAGATGGATCGGCGCATACAGCGGCTCGTTCTCCATTTCCTCTCGCAGCAAATCTAATAATCCGTCCTTGGCCCGGAACTTCTTGCCGTTGAAAATCGTCGTCAGCGCCGGATTCAGGTACGAATAATAGCGGCACATCTTCTCCACAAACGCCTCGCGATACTTCGCCTTGGGCGGAAATACCCCACGGTCCAACTCAAACGCCAAACGAGTGCCGTTGACCCCGTCGTCGCGCCGCGGGTTCTTCATGTCCACTGTTAGGAGACCCTTGGAAAACTCCAGCGCCTTGGTCTGCCCATCGCGCCAGGCCTGAATTTCAAAAAATGTCGATAGAGCGTTGACCGCTTTGATACCGACGCCATTGAGGCCGACGGATTTCTTGAATGCCTCGCTATCGTATTTGGCACCGGTGTTGATTTGTGCGGCGCAATCGAAGAGTTTGCCCAAGGGAATACCGCGACCGAAATCGCGCACCTCCACCCGTCCCTGGTCATCAATATCCACCTGGATCTCCTTGCCGTAGCCCATGATGTGCTCGTCAATCGAGTTGTCGATGGCCTCCTTGAGAAGAATGTATAGGCCGTCATCAGGCGACGATCCATCGCCGAGTTTGCCAATGTACATACCAGGGCGCATGCGAATGTGCTCGCGCCAATCCAACGACTTGATGTCCGCTTCTGTGTAGTCCGCTGCCATGGGTGGGATGAATGTTTCGCATTTCTTAAGCGATTTCCAGCCCACCTGCAAGCCTTTCAGTTGAATCCTGTCTCTAACCCATTCCAAATATTTCCCCGTTGTTGAGAACCCACTGGCCATTTACATGATCTATCGTGCTGTCGTCAACCGATGAAATGTCCTCGCGTGTTGTCGGTGACTTGGAGGCTGCCGGGACCCGAGATGAGATTGGGATTAGACACGGCGTCACAGGTACCCAAGCCGACTTGCACGCCGTTGAGGACAATCGAAAATCGGGGAGTTTGCTTTTGCATTGGGGTTTGACGAACGGCCTGCGGCAGTTCATAGGTCTCCGCGATGTCATCGCCGAAACATGTGCTCTTTGTTTGCACTGGAAACACGTGCCGCAGCCCGCTGGCCGAGGGACTGTTCCGCAAGGCCGTCGAAGGACGCGGCGATTACTGCGTCAGCTCCGCCGGTGTGGCTGCCTCACGGGGCGAACCAGCCAGCCGGGATACCACCGCAGTGCTCAAAAAGCGCGGCCTGCGCTTGGAGCAATTCGCCAGCCGGCCGGTATCGGCAGACGTATTGGACGAGGCAACCCACGTATTTGCGATGACCCAAAGCCACATCGATGCGCTGGAGCGCCGGTTCCCACAACACGCGACAAAATTTTATTTGGTGTGTGAATTTGCGGATATTTCTGGTCAGGGGCCCGGAGTGGACGTTCCGGATCCGATCGGGATGGGGCGGGCGGCGTATGAGGCGGCGGCGAAGGTATTGGAGCAAGCGATTCCGACCCTCATTGCGTTCATCGACCAGACATGGGGGAAATAGGGGAGGGGGTCAGATCATGCCGAGCTTCATGCGGCCTTCTTCTGAGATCATTTCCTGATTCCAGGCCGGATCCCACACGAGTTCCACCTGGGCGTCGTCAATCCCCTCGATCATCATGATTTTTGCTTGGGCATCGGCGGCGATCACCGGCCCCATGCCGCAACCCGGCGCGGTGAGGGTCATTTTCACTGAGGCGATGGTCTTGCCGCCGACTTCTTCCCGCAGGCAGTCGTAAACCACGCCAAGATTGACAATGTCCACGGGGATTTCCGGGTCATAGACGCTCTTGAGCTGGGTCCACACTTGGTCCTCTAACGGCGCGTCGCTGATGCGCACGGCAGCTTCGCGTTTGCGGCTTTCCGCTTCGAGGTCGATGCCGAGGGCGTCTGCATCGGTCGCCGGGATGCGTGCCAATCCTTGGGAAGTGGCCACCGTAAAGGTGCCGCCGAGCCGTTGGGTGATGTAAACCGGGGTGCCCAGAGGTAGGGTAACGGAGTCACCGCTCGGGATTTGGATCGCGGTGACTTCGCGTGTCAATGTGATTTCTTCGTGCATGCGGCGGCAGTAAAGGCCAGCCCTGCCCGTGGCGCAAGGGCGAGTTTGGCAGACTCTGGAGCTACAGGCCGCTCTTTTGAATCAAGGCCCGCAATTGCTGCTGAAATGCTTGGATATCCTCCTGCGTTGGCCGGTATCCCGCAGTGTCCGGATCCAATCCCGGACGACCGCTTTGATCAAGCATCCACACACCGGTTTCGCCATCGCTGAAAGTGACCCGGCCGCTGACTAAGGCACCGGGCAGGGCGAGGTGATCCATCGTCACGGAAACCACGCCGGTGGGCACCGGGGCGGCGGGAGTGGCCTTGATTTCGACGGGTTTGGGCGTTTCCTGAAGCTCCAGGCCGAGGTCTAGAACGAGCATGCGCGTCTCCATATAGGTGATACCAAGCTGGAATTCCTCCTTGAGGCGGCGTTGCAGGTCGGACATGGTGGCTCCC
>JBAXCM010000022.1:0-20343 GCA_037141475.1 Verrucomicrobiota bacterium
GAATCCAGGGATTGCGGCACCCCTTGATCAAGGGGTGCCGCAATCCCTGGATTCCGCACGCGCCTGGCTCGCCACATCCTCGGATGCCTTTGAACAAAGTGAACGCAACGAGGACCAATTGCGCCGCGACGCCGATACCCGCCGCGACCAACACCAACGCGCCATCCGCGCATTACAAACTTGTCAGGATGCGATCGGCACGGCACGCCGCGACCTCGCAACCCTCGAGGTTTCCGCCACCGCTCTTGAGGAAAATTTTGGTGACGCAGCAGCCCGCCAGCAGGCACTGGCCGACGCCAAGGTCGCCGCTACGGCCGCCAAGGCCGCCTTGGATGTGACCGCACGTGCCCTAGCCGAGTTGAATCCCCAACTCCTAACAAGTGATCTTGCCCGCTTCACGCGTTCGATTGCGGCGGAGGTGGACAAGCAGCGCGAGGCGGAAACTGACATTGCAGTTGCGCGCAACATCCTTGCGCTGGACGGCAGCAGCGACCCGGATGCGGAGGTTCTCCAAGCCAATGCCCGTCTCTCCACCATCCAGGATGAACAGGCACGCGAACAGCGCCGCGCCAACGCCATCGCCCTGCTCCACCGGCTATTTACCGAGTCACAAACCGCCATCAGCGAAAGCCTCACCCAACCCATCGCCGAGCGCGTCGCTGGTTACCTCGAATGCATCTTCGGCCGAGGCGTCCAGGTACGCGTCGATCTATCCAATGCTAACAATTCCTCGCTGTCCCTCACCCGCCCCGGATCACCCGCCTTTGCCTTTGATTCCCTCAGCGGAGGTGCCAAGGAACAAGTTGCCGCCGCCGTCCGCCTCGCCACTGCCGAAATCCTCGCCTCTAACTATGATGGCTGCCTGCCGCTGGTCTTTGACGACGCCTTTGCCTACGCCGATCCCGAGCGTGTGCAAGCCCTCCAACGCATGCTTGATTTGGCCGCCAATCGTGGCTTGCAAGTCATTGTGCTGACCTGCACCCCCTCCGACTATATCGGTTTGGGCGCCAAGAACATCCGGCTTTCTGCTAGTCCGGGTTAGCTTTCGCCGGGGGGAATTCTGCGGCGAATTTGCGGGTGGCCTCCTCGCTCCCACAGATATAAACCAGATCGCGGGCGGCGAAGGCGAACTCGCGCTCAAAGCGAACCAGCACCTCCGCGCCACGCTCCACCGCCACCACCGAGCAGCCGGTGCGCTCGCGAATCCGCAAGCCGGCTGGATGGGCACCCACCAATTTCGGTGATTTCACCATCGATACCTTCAGCGCCTGATCGAGCATCACCGTGCGCTTGCCGAGGAGCTTGCGGGCAAGGATCTGGCCGGTCACCTGACTGATGGATAGAGCGAAATCCACTCCCGCTGCGTGGATGCGCTCGACGTTTTCCGCAAGGTTGACTCTAGCAATGACCGGCACCTGAGGTGCCATATCCTTGAGAATAACTGTGGCAAACAGGGTGGTGGCATCTTCGCTGAGCGCCAAAATCACCGCCTGCGCATCTTCCACACCGGCTCTAACCAATAACTCCGGATCCAGCACATTGCCTGCCACATCCACCCCGGGGCCGGACTCCTGTGAGATGACGCAAACGTCCTCGCCGGCATCGCGCAACAATTGCTCAACCTTGCGGCCGACTTCTCCGTAGCCGGCAACGATGAACGGGCCGTGGCGTTTGAGCGGCGCGCTGCCGGTGCATATCTCGGTGAAGCGCGAGATGTTTTCGTTGCTGCCCACCAGGATGAGAATTCCGCCGGGTTCCAGCCGCATGTCAGATCTTGGTGCGGCGTTCAGGCGGCCGCTCACCCATTGTCCAATCACGGTCACACCCGTATCATGGCCGATCCGGCACTCGGCGATCGTGCGGCCCGCCAGCGCACTTCCGGGAGTGATCCTCACCTCGCTGACTTGTAGTCGGTGCCCCAGGTTTTGCACGCCAGCCACCGTCGGGCTTACCTTGCGGCTGGCGCGGGCGGCGAGGGCGGCACCGAGCATGTGTCGCGGTGTGTAGGCGGCGGTGGCTCCTGCTAGAATCGTCGGCTGGCGATGCAAGGGATGTTCGATCAGGCCGAGAATATCACCGGTGAATCCCAACTGACGGGCGGTGATCGTGATGGCGGCATTGCGATGATCACTGCTGTTGAGGATCAAGGCCCGGGACTTGGTTAGTGCCACCCGGCTCATCACGTTGCCCTCCAAACTGCCGTAAACCACCCGGTGCCCAGCCTCTAACGCCCGCCGGGCTTCAGTCTCATCTTCTTCAATGATAACCGGAGTAACCCCCGCGAGTTTTAGCTCCTCCAGAAGCGTGGCCACTGCCGGACCATTTCGATAGATCAACACATGATTGCGGGCATTCGTGCATTCACCAGGCAGCCGGATTTCAAAGCGCTCCTCCAAAAATGGAATCAGATAGATCGGAAATATCAGAAATACGAGAAAGACCCCGAGAAATTGCACGACCACCACAAGGCAAACCATCAACGGATGGTTCCACGTGCTATCGGCGCCGTAACCCGTGGTTGAAAGCGTCTCGGCCGCCCATTCCAGCGCTTGCCAGAACCCGCGCGGCTTGCCTTCTAACTCCGCCATGCCAACCATGTACAGCAACGCGGAGATTACCAGCACCGCCAGCAGGGATGCAATGAGGGCAAAAAGTCGCTTGTGGGATCGTTTCATGATGATGTTAAATTAAAGGTCGCTTGCCGCCGGATGAACTCGCCTAGCAAGCGAGCAGCGAAAGCGTATTTGCCGTAGTGCAAACTTCCAGATGATACATGCGCCGCTTCGTATTCATTTCGTATCATTATCAGTTAGTTTTACTTTTGCTTTCTCTCGGATTTGCTCGAGGAAGAAGCGGTCTTCATCAGTAAAGTTGGTGCCGAACCGCTCGTTGAGCAGCTTGATGATTACGGACAGCGGCACCTTCTCGTCCTTCGCCTTGCCCGTGCCGACGTCCGTCGAACTTTTCACGCCTTCGGGTTGCCCAGACCCTGGCACCGCAGACATCCTCCCGCGACCATCCTGCGCAAGGTGCCAGTCCCGGTGGCTGCTGCGCGACTCCAATGCCCGTCCCGGTTCCTCCTCCACCTGCGCTTAGGGCGTGAGGAACCCAGAGCGAAAAAACGAAGACCTAAGAACTATCATCTGCTAACAAAACCACGCCACGAGATGATCATTCGCGGCCACAGAAACCGTCCCAAAGCAGCCTAAAGTTCACACTTCCTGACCTCGACATTGAGGAAGAAAGTTTGGATGTTCGATCTTGAATTGGAAGAATATTAACCGCTGATAAAACGGGTAAGACGGATGAAGATGAAATTATGAATTTCGAATTTGGTGTGAGCGATAGCGAATTCATGAGCCTAGATTCAGAAATGAGAACCATGGTTGGCGTTCACGGCAACTGTCGGCGGGGCAACGACGGGGGTAGTTTGAACTTGGGGATTTCGGGTGGGCGGGGACACCCGCACCCCTTGAAGGGACGCCCCGCCGCCATGCCCGCCGGGAAAATTCGCGCTTCCGGGTTGAATTGGCGGGTGTTGCCGTGCATGCTAGGCATGCGCAAGCTTTCCAACGATGCCCCGACCCCAACGAAATAACAAAAAGAGCCTGATTCACCATGACACCCATTACCAGTGGATCATTCACAACCGGTTTGTTTTCAATGAGTTGCAGCTTGAGTTGAGCGCCTCGGTGAACGGCCAACTGCTGTTAGCTGAGCTGCCACGCATCGTCAATCACGAGATGGTCATCGGTGCCATTGAGTACGGGCGCAGCAACGGTTGGACGCCAGAGAAGGAGGAGGAACCCTTCCGCTGCAAGTATCAGCGCAAGGTGTTTGAGCGGATCATTGTCTAGCAAACCTTCCATTTTCTGTTTCGCATGAGCTTTCCCGATATCGCCCGTTTGGCCGTATTTCCCCCTTTGCTGGAGTGGCTCAGGGCGGGGTTATGGCGGGAAATGTTTCACTCGGACGTCCAAAGGCACAGTCGCGATACCGTGGTTGAATCCGTCCAAGTCAAGCGGGAGGTCGATTCGCTGTTGCTGGATGCTGGCATCCGTAACTCGGCCACGCAGCCCTACCGCACCAAGGTCTATCTCTATTTTAGTGATACTTTTTCCAGGCGCTCAAGGGGGTCCGAATTTGATTTGGCGGCGCATTGCACCTGCCCTGACGGCATCAATTGCAAACACGCAGTGGCCGTTCTCGAAAAACTCCATACCATCGTCACCGCCGTTCCCAATAGCAACTCTGCCGTTAGTAACGCCGAGTTGACTCTCTGGATCGATAGAATCAAGCTGGCCGGCATAGCTGCGTGCACACCGCCCAAACCCGCCAAGCCCTACGCCAAGTTTCTCGCCTATTGCATCGAACAACCGGCCGGTCGATTTGTGAGCGGCCAGCAGAACCTTCATTTTGCCATGCGGGTGGCCACCCGCATGGCAAAATGAAGGTTCTGCTGGCCGCTCACAAATCGACCGGCCGGTTGTTCGATGCAATAGGCGAGAAACTTGGCGTAGGGCTTGGCGGGTTTGGGCGGTGTGCACGCAGCTATGCCGGCCAGCTTGATTCTATCGATCCAGAGAGTCAACTCGGCGTTACTAACGGCAGAGTTGCTATTGGGAACGGCGGTGACGATGGTATGGAGTTTTTCGAGAACGGCCACTGCGTGTTTGCAATTGATGCCGTCAGGGCAGGTGCAATGCGCCGCCAAATCAAATTCGGACCCCCTTGAGCGCCTGGAAAAAGTATCACTAAAATAGAGATAGACCTTGGTGCGGTAGGGCTGCGTGGCCGAGTTACGGATGCCAGCATCCAGCAACAGCGAATCGACCTCCCGCTTGACTTGGACGGATTCAACCACGGTATCGCGACTGTGCCTTTGGACGTCCGAGTGAAACATTTCCCGCCATAACCCCGCCCTGAGCCACTCCAGCAAAGGGGGAAATACGGCCAAACGGGCGATATCGGGAAAGCTCATGCGAAACAGAAAATGGAAGGTTTGCTAGACAATGATCCGCTCAAACACCTTGCGCTGATACTTGCAGCGGAAGGGTTCCTCCTCCTTCTCTGGCGTCCAACCGTTGCTGCGCCCGTACTCAATGGCACCGATGACCATCTCGTGATTGACGATGCGTGGCAGCTCAGCTAACAGCAGTTGGCCGTTCACCGAGGCGCTCAACTCAAGCTGCAACTCATTGAAAACAAACCGGTTGTGAATGATCCACTGGTAATGGGTGTCATGGTGAATCAGGCTCTTTTTGTTATTTCGTTGGGGTCGGGGCATCGTTGGAAAGCTTGCGCATGCCTAGCATGCACGGCAACACCCGCCAATTCAACCCGGAAGCGCGAATTTTCCCGGCGGGCATGGCGGCGGGGCGTCCCTTCAAGGGGTGCGGGTGTCCCCGCCCACCCGAAATCCCCAAGTTCAAAC
Source organism: Verrucomicrobiota bacterium (assembly GCA_037141475.1). GTDB lineage: Bacteria > Verrucomicrobiota > Verrucomicrobiia > Verrucomicrobiales > Akkermansiaceae > Luteolibacter. Next base: position 5,435 of record JBAXCM010000022.1, read on the forward strand.
TACCCCCGTCGTTGCCCCGCCGACAGTTGCCGTGAACGCCAACCATGGTTCTCATTTCTGAATCTAGGCTCATGAATTCGCTATCGCTCACACCAAATTCGAAATTCATAATTTCATCTTCATCCGTCTTACCCGTTTTATCAGCGGTTAATATTCTTCCAATTCAAGATCGAACATCCAAACTTTCTTCCTCAATGTCGAGGTCAGGAAGTGTGAACTTTAGGCTGCTTTGGGACGGTTTCTGTGGCCGCGAATGATCATCTCGTGGCGTGGTTTTGTTAGCAGATGATAGTTCTTAGGTCTTCGTTTTTTCGCTCTGGGTTCCTCACGCCCTAAGCGCAGGTGGAGGAGGAACCGGGACGGGCATTGGAGTCGCGCAGCAGCCACCGGGACTGGCACCTTGCGCAGGATGGTCGCGGGAGGATGTCTGCGGTGCCAGGGTCTGGGCAACCCGAAGGCGTGAAAAGTTCGACGGACGTCGGCACGGGCAAGGCGAAGGACGAGAAGGTGCCGCTGTCCGTAATCATCAAGCTGCTCAACGAGCGGTTCGGCACCAACTTTACTGATGAAGACCGCTTCTTCCTCGAGCAAATCCGAGAGAAAGCAAAAGTAAAACTAACTGATAATGATACGAAATGAATACGAAGCGGCGCATGTATCATCTGGAAGTTTGCACTACGGCAAATACGCTTTCGCTGCTCGCTTGCTAGGCGAGTTCATCCGGCGGCAAGCGACCTTTAATTTAACATCATCATGAAACGATCCCACAAGCGACTTTTTGCCCTCATTGCATCCCTGCTGGCGGTGCTGGTAATCTCCGCGTTGCTGTACATGGTTGGCATGGCGGAGTTAGAAGGCAAGCCGCGCGGGTTCTGGCAAGCGCTGGAATGGGCGGCCGAGACGCTTTCAACCACGGGTTACGGCGCCGATAGCACGTGGAACCATCCGTTGATGGTTTGCCTTGTGGTGGTCGTGCAATTTCTCGGGGTCTTTCTCGTATTTCTGATATTTCCGATCTATCTGATTCCATTTTTGGAGGAGCGCTTTGAAATCCGGCTGCCTGGTGAATGCACGAATGCCCGCAATCATGTGTTGATCTATCGAAATGGTCCGGCAGTGGCCACGCTTCTGGAGGAGCTAAAACTCGCGGGGGTTACTCCGGTTATCATTGAAGAAGATGAGACTGAAGCCCGGCGGGCGTTAGAGGCTGGGCACCGGGTGGTTTACGGCAGTTTGGAGGGCAACGTGATGAGCCGGGTGGCACTAACCAAGTCCCGGGCCTTGATCCTCAACAGCAGTGATCATCGCAATGCCGCCATCACGATCACCGCCCGTCAGTTGGGATTCACCGGTGATATTCTCGGCCTGATCGAACATCCCTTGCATCGCCAGCCGACGATTCTAGCAGGAGCCACCGCCGCCTACACACCGCGACACATGCTCGGTGCCGCCCTCGCCGCCCGCGCCAGCCGCAAGGTAAGCCCGACGGTGGCTGGCGTGCAAAACCTGGGGCACCGACTACAAGTCAGCGAGGTGAGGATCACTCCCGGAAGTGCGCTGGCGGGCCGCACGATCGCCGAGTGCCGGATCGGCCATGATACGGGTGTGACCGTGATTGGACAATGGGTGAGCGGCCGCCTGAACGCCGCACCAAGATCTGACATGCGGCTGGAACCCGGCGGAATTCTCATCCTGGTGGGCAGCAACGAAAACATCTCGCGCTTCACCGAGATATGCACCGGCAGCGCGCCGCTCAAACGCCACGGCCCGTTCATCGTTGCCGGCTACGGAGAAGTCGGCCGCAAGGTTGAGCAATTGTTGCGCGATGCCGGCGAGGACGTTTGCGTCATCTCACAGGAGTCCGGCCCCGGGGTGGATGTGGCAGGCAATGTGCTGGATCCGGAGTTATTGGTTAGAGCCGGTGTGGAAGATGCGCAGGCGGTGATTTTGGCGCTCAGCGAAGATGCCACCACCCTGTTTGCCACAGTTATTCTCAAGGATATGGCACCTCAGGTGCCGGTCATTGCTAGAGTCAACCTTGCGGAAAACGTCGAGCGCATCCACGCAGCGGGAGTGGATTTCGCTCTATCCATCAGTCAGGTGACCGGCCAGATCCTTGCCCGCAAGCTCCTCGGCAAGCGCACGGTGATGCTCGATCAGGCGCTGAAGGTATCGATGGTGAAATCACCGAAATTGGTGGGTGCCCATCCAGCCGGCTTGCGGATTCGCGAGCGCACCGGCTGCTCGGTGGTGGCGGTGGAGCGTGGCGCGGAGGTGCTGGTTCGCTTTGAGCGCGAGTTCGCCTTCGCCGCCCGCGATCTGGTTTATATCTGTGGGAGCGAGGAGGCCACCCGCAAATTCGCCGCAGAATTCCCCCCGGCGAAAGCTAACCCGGACTAGCAGAAAGCCGGATGTTCTTGGCGCCCAAACCGATATAGTCGGAGGGGGTGCAGGTCAGCACAATGACTTGCAAGCCACGATTGGCGGCCAAATCAAGCATGCGTTGGAGGGCTTGCACACGCTCGGGATCGGCGTAGGCAAAGGCGTCGTCAAAGACCAGCGGCAGGCAGCCATCATAGTTAGAGGCGAGGATTTCGGCAGTGGCGAGGCGGACGGCGGCGGCAACTTGTTCCTTGGCACCTCCGCTGAGGGAATCAAAGGCAAAGGCGGGTGATCCGGGGCGGGTGAGGGACAGCGAGGAATTGTTAGCATTGGATAGATCGACGCGTACCTGGACGCCTCGGCCGAAGATGCATTCGAGGTAACCAGCGACGCGCTCGGCGATGGGTTGGGTGAGGCTTTCGCTGATGGCGGTTTGTGACTCGGTAAATAGCCGGTGGAGCAGGGCGATGGCGTTGGCGCGGCGCTGTTCGCGTGCCTGTTCATCCTGGATGGTGGAGAGACGGGCATTGGCTTGGAGAACCTCCGCATCCGGGTCGCTGCTGCCGTCCAGCGCAAGGATGTTGCGCGCAACTGCAATGTCAGTTTCCGCCTCGCGCTGCTTGTCCACCTCCGCCGCAATCGAACGCGTGAAGCGGGCAAGATCACTTGTTAGGAGTTGGGGATTCAACTCGGCTAGGGCACGTGCGGTCACATCCAAGGCGGCCTTGGCGGCCGTAGCGGCGACCTTGGCGTCGGCCAGTGCCTGCTGGCGGGCTGCTGCGTCACCAAAATTTTCCTCAAGAGCGGTGGCGGAAACCTCGAGGGTTGCGAGGTCGCGGCGTGCCGTGCCGATCGCATCCTGACAAGTTTGTAATGCGCGGATGGCGCGTTGGTGTTGGTCGCGGCGGGTATCGGCGTCGCGGCGCAATTGGTCCTCGTTGCGTTCACTTTGTTCAAAGGCATCCGAGGATGTGGCGAGCCAGGCGCGTGCGGAATCCAGGGATTGCGGCAACCCTTGATCAAGGGGTGAAGTGAGTGCGGCTTGGCGCCGCTCCATGGTGGCCGCCGCCGCCAGTTGGTCCGCGGTGGCGGCGCTGATAGCTGCGGGCAATTCCCTGGCACCTGAGGCCCGGAGTTTCGTCTCAATATTCTCGATGCGTTTTTCAATGACTTGGCGTTTGGCCAGAATATCGACAGCTTCCGTTAGCCCCCGGACCGTGAGTTGGTCGAGACTTTGGGCGAGTTGGTGGTGGGCTGAGTCGAGCTTGTTACGGGCTTCTTTGAGGGATGTTCCGCCACCTGGCCGAATGCGCAGGCGGGTGCCGCTGCCAAGCGACAACTCTGCCGCCTCCGTGATAACCCGAGCATCCCCAGACGTGAGCGGGACCCCATCCAACAGAACCGGCAGATCGGAAACGACCACCTCGACGCCCGCAGCGATGGCTTGCAGCGCCCCCTCCGCCAGACGGACCCGCTCGTCGAGTTTGCGCAGTGAGCTGAGTTGGGCGTCGTTGATAGACGGGAGTTTCGACAAGGCCTCGCGGTCGACGGTTAGAGCCTCGGTAATTCCGGCGGCGGCGGTGTGTCGGGCGCTTAAATCGGCGACCACCGCGGATTTTTCGAAATGGGAAAGACAGGCGGCGGCGAGGTCGTGCAGCTGGCGGGCTTGGCGGGCGGCCTCGGAGACAGCGCGCTGGGCGAGATCGGCGGCGGTGGCGGTGTCACGTGCAGAGGTTTCCTGCTGGGTGAGGGCGGCGAGTTTGGCTTCGGCGGGTTGCAGCGATTCGGCGGCGGCGGCGGCTCGCTGCCTGAGTTCGCGTATTTGCGCATCGGTTTTGCTGAGTTCCCCACAAAGTGCGACGGCGTTGCGGTGCTGGAGGGTTTCCATTTCCTCGCGGGCTCTCAGGTCGTGAACCGTCGCAAGAGAGGTGTTGACGGCCACCAATTGTGCACGGAGCCCGGGCAATGCGGCGCTTGAATCTGCCAAGCATTGGGCAGCGGCATCGTGTTGTTCGATGGCGGATCTAAGGCGCTGCTGTTGTTCGAGCGCCCGGGCTTGACTGGCCACCGCCGCCGCGAGTTGTTTGTTAGCCAAATCCAATTTTGAATTGGCCTTGGCGCTGCCATTTTTGTTAAATATCTCGTCGTAGGATTTTCTGATAGACTCGCGAACCCTTTCGTCGGTGGGCGATTGCATGACGGCGGCGAGTCCTTGGTGATGCAGGCGTTGGACCAGCTCATCCTTGCGCTTGGCTGCGTGGATGACGGCGTCATTGCCTGATGTCCCCTGCCAAACCCAGAGGTGGGCCCAGCGGGTGCTCAGTTCGTTGAGGCGATTGGTGGCCCCATCGGGATTGCCGACGAGCTGCGCGAGCTTGTCTTCCGCCTCATCGCCCTGCCAACTAGTGCCGACATTGGATGCTAGGCGGATGGTGCCCGTGGTTCCCGAAAACCGTTTGTCGAGGGTCCAAGTGCCTCCTCCGGTCTCAAATACCAGCCTCACCTCCGGTTGCCCATTGTATATCTCCGAGCGCATCGACTGCTGCAACTCCCCACCCGTGCGGTGGCGGCAAAACAGGGCACGGTGAATCGCCTCGGCTAGCGTGCTTTTACCGGTTTCGTTAGGTCCGCCGATCAGATTTCGTGACGGATCGAGCTCGACGGTGAGGTCCTGATGAACGCGGAAATTGCGTGCGGTGATGGAGAGGATTCTCATGGAGGTGAGGGATGAGGCGGTTGCTGGCTCAATGTGCGGCGGCGCAAGCTGCGTGGAGTTCGCGCAGGGCGATGCGGGCGATTCCCGTGGCGTCCTCACCCGCCATGGCGACGAGAAGTTGGCTGGCGACGGCTGCCACCAATGGATCGTCAGGGCGGGACGCGAGTTGCTGAATCTCCGCCTCCGTCGCTGCAATGTTGACGCGGTCTTCGAGCTTCAGACGCAGCAGGCGGGCATCGAGCCCTTCCAAATGTTCCTGCAATAATCGTGACCCCTCAATGGCTAGGCTGCCTTCAAGCGCCAATCGCAGCAAACTGTCCTGCCCCCATGCACCTATATTTTCGTCGAGCTTGGCGCAAAACGCCGCTAAACTCCCATCCTCCGAGAATTGATAGGAAAACTCGTTCCAGCGAAATTGACCGGTGGCCAGTTTCTCAACTTGGGGCACCAGTCCGCGGCCTGCCTGAACCACCAAAATGTTGCCGGGGTCGTTGTTGCCACCCTTGGGAAACCGATCAATCTCGGGCGTGCCGCAATACCATGCCTTCGAACCGACCTGTTTGGTACCATGCCAATCACCGAGGGCGATGTAGTCGATTTGTGCTTCGGGCAGACGCGAGAGGTCGATGATGTTCGACGAACCGGCGTCTTCGTCCTCATCGTCCTGGGCAGCACCAAATCCCTGAATGCTGCCATGCGCCAGAACGATCCGCACCAACTCGGGAGGAAAGGAAGGCGCCTCAAAGGCGCTGCGGATCCAGGCGCTTGGATCCGCAAGGGATTTCCGGCGCATCAAAGGGGCCGGAAAGACGACGGCCCGATCCAATACCACCGGTTCCGGGGTGAGCAGCAAGCGCAGGTTCGGGGCCAGTCGCTCTTGCTGCCGTATGAAAAATGGCTGCTCCCACAAACTGCCCGGCCCTCCGTGGTCATGGTTTCCCGGAATAACAAGCACCGGCACCTGCATCGCACCAATCGCCTCACAGGCCTTGGCAACCGTGGCATTGACCGGACTGGGACTATCAAATAAATCACCCGCCACTAGAATGAAGGCCACCCGCTGCTCCGCGGCTGCCGCTGCAACCCGCTTCAGGCATGCAAAGCGCTCGTTTTGAAGCCGACTGCGTTTGGCAACGTCGCTCACCCGGGCAAACGGCTTGCCTAACTGCCAGTCGGCGGTATGAAGAAATGTGACGGACATGATGACGGGATTTGGATGTGATTGCTGGTACCAAACCCACCCACCCCTGAACAAGAAGAATCGCAAATTTTTTGATAGAGATGCCTCTCACTGGCATCCGCAACAAGCCAGATGCATGGGACCGAGCCGACCTCAATCCCATGCAATATCGTGCAAATCCGCCCGATAAATCAATTCGTGTAGGCTTCTTCGCCGTGCTCGGCGAGGTCCAAACCGGTGTGTTCTTCCTCGCGGGTCACCCGCAGGCCAATGGTCGCGCCGATGAGCTTCAGCAACCCGTAGGTCACCACCGCGGAGAGCACGGTGGCCGCTAACGCCGCCAGCAACTGGGTCACCAATTGGCTGCCAATCGAAAAATCGCCCGAGCCGTCGGCAAAGTGCCGCGAGCCGAAAATCGCCACCAGCACCGTCCCCACAAAGCCGCCCACCCCGTGGACACCGAACACGTCCAGCGCATCGTCATACTGGAATTTGTGCTTGAGTTTGGCGCAAGCGAGCCAGCACAGGCAGGCCGACACCATGCCGATGATCAGTGCGCCGATGGGGCCGACGCAGCCGGCCGCCGGAGTGATAGCGGCCAGTCCGGCGATCGAGCCGGTGGCAATCCCCAGCGCACTGGGTTTGCCACCCTTGATCCACTCAATGGCCATCCACGCCACCGCCGCCGAGCAGGCCGACAAGTGGGTGACCACCAGCGTCATCGCCGCGCTGCCATTGGCTGCAAACTGGCTGCCGGCATTGAAGCCGAACCAGCCAACCCACAACATGCCCGCCCCGGCCACCGTGAAGGGCAGGTGGTGAGGCGGCATCTGGGTGTGCGGATGACCGCTGCGCGGACCCACCATGATGCAGGCCACCAAGGCCGCAACCCCGGCGGTGATGTGCACAACAATGCCGCCAGCGAGGTCGATGACGTGGCTCAGGCCGCAGAAGGCCCCGGCCTGATGCCAGACGCCGTGGCACACTGGCACATAGACCAGCAGACTCCAGACGACGCTGAAGACCATGATTGCCTTGAATTTCATCCGCTCCGCAAAGGCCCCGATGAAAAGGCCCGGCGTGATCAGAAAAAACATCATTTGATAGGCAAAATGAAGCAGCAGCGGAATGCTTGGCGCGTCGGCCCGAGGCGGACTGTCGGCTCCCACTCCGGCGAGGAATCCGAGTTGCAGCCCTCCAAACAGACTGTTGCCGTCGCTAAACGCCAGCGAGTATCCACACACCAGCCACAAAATGCTCAGCACCGAGGTGAGCGCAAAACATTGCATGAATATCGAGAGCACGTTCTTCGCCCGTACCAAACCGGCGTAAAATAACGCCAGTCCAGGGATCATCATGAACAAGACTAGCGCCGTGGCCATCAACATCCAAGCGGTATCCCCGCTGTTGATCGTCGAGGCCCCCTCCACGGCTGCCGCCGCTGGCGCGGTACTCACAAATAGGGTTACGCAGCTCACTGCCAAAGCAGCGGCTGCCCGGTATCCGACACGCGGAATCAGACTTGTGGTCATTGGTTGTATCTCAGGTTGAATCTCAGGGTTGATCAAAATTAAGCAGAATCTATGCCAATTTATTGTAAAAAACGAGGTTTTTTCAGGTGCCGTTTCTTTGTGGCCGGGCGGTGGTACGGCATGACTCAGCTGCGTCTGTCGCAGAATTGCGTTGGCGGGGTGGCTGGTGGTGGTATAGCCTCAATTTATGGATATAACCCGTCGATTCCTTCCCCAATATGCCGCTGCCGCAACCGCGCTGGCGCTCGCCCCATCATCACTGGTGCTCGCTGCAGACGATGCGCCGCCCGTCCGACTGCTCGCAACACCTGTCGCCGGTCCCATCACCCACTACCTGGCAAACCGGCCGCCGCTGGCACCCAGTCCGCTGGTGCGGCTGCCGATGGGTGCGGTCAAGCCGACTGGCTGGCTGCGGCAACAACTGGTGCTGCAAGGAGCTGGGTTTCACGGTCATCTCACTGAGATCAGTTCGTTTCTTAACAAGGACAACAACTCGTGGCTCAGCCCGACCGGCACGGGTGAGCGTGGCTGGGAGGAAGTGCCCTACTGGCTCAAAGGGTTCCTCGGTTGCGCCATTCTCACCAACGACGCCCGGATGCTCGCCGAAGCGAAAATCTGGATCGAGGGTGCCATCAACAGCCAACAGCCCGACGGCTGGTTCGGTCCCGGCACCGGCCGCACCGGGGTGGCCACCGATTTGACCGGTCGCGACGACCTTTGGCCCAACATGATCATGCTGTTTTGTCTCCAGCAATGGTTTGAGCACACCGGCGACCCCCGTGTTCCAACTCTGATGACCCGCTACTTCCACTATTTGGACACTCTCCCCGAAGATAAACTGCTCCTCGGGTATTGGCCGTCCATGCGCGGCGGCGACCAATTGTACAGCATCCTCTGGCTCTACAACCGCAGCGGCGAAAAGTGGCTGCTCGACCTCGCTCGCAAAACCCACCACCGCACCGCCCGCTGGGACACGGTCACCGACGTCCCCGGCAAAGAATTGCCTAACTGGCACAACGTCAATATCGCCCAAGCGTTCCGCGAACCCAGCACTTACTGGATGCTGTCTAACAATCCGGCCCAACGCGACGACAGCCAGCGGGCCTGGAGCAAGATCCGCCAACTCTACGGCCAGGTGCCCGGCGGCATGTTCGGTGCCGATGAAAATGCCCGCCAAGGCCACAACGGCCCGCGCCAAGCCATTGAAGCCTGTGGCATCGCCGAAGAAATGCTCTCCGACGGTATTCTCGCCGCCGTAACCGGCGACCCGTCTTGGGCCGAACGTTGCGAAGACGCCGCTTTCAACTCATTTCCCGCAGCATTCACCGCCGACATGAAAGCGTTGCGCTACCTCACCGCCCCTAACCAACCGCAAAGCGACCATGGCGACAAATCGCCCGCAGTGCAAAATGGCGGTCCGATGTTTGCGATGGACCCGCACGACCACCGCTGCTGCCAGCACAATGCCGGCCACGGCTGGCCGTACTTCACCCAGCACCTGTGGTATGCCGCGCCCGGCAACGGACTCGCCGCCCTCATCTACGCCCCCTGCGAAGTGAGCGCCGTCGTGGCCAATGGCGTCCAAGCCCGCATCAGCGAGCAAACCCGCTATCCCTTCGAAGAACAAATCACTTTCACCATCCATCTGCCCGAGGCCACCTGCTTCCCGCTGGACCTGCGCGTGCCATCGTGGTGCACCGCCGCCACCCTCACCATCAACCAACAAAATGCCCCCATGCCAACCCAAACTGCGGGTGGAATCGTCCGCATGGACCGCGAGTGGAAGGACGGCGACGTGGTACTGCTGAATCTACCGATGGACGTGCGCACCCACCGCTGGGCGGACAACCGCAACACCCTCTCCGTGTCGCGCGGCCCGCTCACTTACTCGCTCCAAATCAAGGAAGACTACCGCCGCTTCGGCGGTAGCGACGCCTGGCCCGCCTGGGATATCTTCCCCGCCTCCCCGTGGAACTATGGCCTCACCAGCGAGACCGCCGCCAACTTCACCGTCGTCAAGGCACCCTGGCCCGCTGATGACCAGCCATTCCGCAACGAGGCCACGCCAGTCAAGCTAACCACCACGGCCCGCCAAATCCCTAACTGGACGCTCAACGCCCGGGGTGCCGTCAACGAGGTGGTCCAACAACCCGTGAGTTCCCCCGAACCCGAGACAAGCGTCACCCTCATTCCGATGGGTGCCGCCCGCCTCCGCATCTCCGCCTTCCCCGTCATTTCCAACGCCCCTGACGCCAAGCCCTGGCCCGCCCCAGACAAAAAGTAAGCCACCTTGCAGAACCCACACGCCGTCTGTCTGGCCGGAAATACCACTGGCCAACAGCAAAATGTTATCAATATGAGAAGAAGCACCCGAGTCACGGCATTGCTAGGCAGTGCCCTTATGTTATTTGTCAGCGCACAGCGTTCAGATGCCGCTGCGCTTGTCGAAGTGGTCAATGTGAATTGTGGTCACAAGCGGGAAAATCTCGCCAATGGTGATAGTTCGATGAATGGCCGGGCCAACGCGACTGACCGGGGCGTGGCACCAGTGGCCTATCCCGGCTCAACCTGGAACGACGGCATGGGAGGGGTCGGCGCCCGATTGCGCAACTCGATGAACAACGCCACCGCAGTGAGCTTCCGCATCAGCGATGGGACGTACTCCGCCGATGACTGGACTGCCAATGGCCAGCACATGCTCAAGGGTGGCTGGACCCGGCCTGCCGAGATGTTGCTAGAGATAAATGGTCTGGATCCGGTCAACCGCTACGACCTCTATCTTGCCTCACAGGATTCGTTCGGCAGGAACAGCGGTGGCTCGTTCACCACATCTAACGCCTCCGACGCAGGAGATAAATCCCTCGCAAGCAGCGGAAAAAACCTCAACGGTGCCACCTGGGTAGAAGGGGAGGATTACGTTGTCTTCAAGAACATCAACCCCGCGCCAAGCGGTACTATCCACGTTACCGCCAAGCCTGGCCCGACTGGCGGATCCGCAACACTCAATGGCTTTCAACTCGTTAGAAATGAACCCCGCGCAGCCACCACCACAACCCTAACACGAACAGTCGGCACGGAACCAACAAAGTTCGGACAACCCCTCACTTTCACCGCCACCGTGACGGGTGCCAAACCGGTCGGCATAATGGTGTTCTTAGATGGAGACCTGCCCCTCGGAACTGGTGATGTCAACAGCGACTCCAAGGCCACCTTTACCACTAGCCTGCTCGCTGGCGGATCTCACAGCCTAACCGCCAGATATGAGGGCGACGCGACCAACGCCCCCGGCATTTCCGCGCCGCTCTCCCAGTCGGTGACGGACCAGCGGACGGCGACAGTCACGAACATAGTCAAGCACGAGCGTGGCACCAACGGGTTCACGCAAGGTGAGCCGGTGAAAATCATTGCCTTCGTGGAACGTCCCCACACGTTCGCCACTGGGGCCACTGTGGCCAACCCCACCGGAAAAATCGTCTTCTGTGATTTTGACGGCCAAATGGTGACGCCGATCGGCAACTACGACCCGCGCTATGGCAAAGTGGCGGTGGGCAGCAGGCCGCTGCCGCCAGTTGGTGATTGTCTGTTAGACGACAATCATTTGGCCAGCCTCACCCTCAGCAACCTGGCATGCGGCACTCACAGCATCACCGCCCACTATGAAGGGGACCTCAACAATTCCCCTAGCAGCTCCGTTGCACCTCTCGTTTTGAGAATTAAGCCGAGGCAGGGCAACGGCAAATTGAAGATCTTCATTTTGTCAGGTCAGTCTAACATGGAAGGAGCGGGCAAAGTGGACCTCGGGGGCAATCCGGATACGGAGAACCGTGAGCCTAACATCATTGGCGGGCTCGGCAGCTTGCGGGCCATGGTTGTGAACAATCCAGCTCGCTATGCCTATCTGGTGGACCCGGTCCATCCCGTCACATACGCGGGTTTCAAGGGAGGCGAGAACCTGCCGGGCTGGGTAGCGAGCGAGCACGTGTGGGTTTCCTACTGGGGCGGTGAGGGCGGAAATCCGGATCCCAAGGTCGCGACCGTTGAGCGCAAGAACGGTCCGCTAACGGTGGGTTTCGGGGGGCAGTGCGGGATGCCGGAAGGATATATCGGGCCTGAGTATGGGTTTGGAAAGATTCTCGACAATAGTTTGGCTGATCCGGTGTTGCTGATCAAGGTTTCGTGGGGTGGCCGATCGTTAGCGGGCGACTTCCGCCCTCCCAGTTCCGGCGGCACCCTTGGTCTGAGCTATAAACTGCTGGTCGAAAAAGTCCATGAGGTCCTTAACAACCTGCCAAAGTATTGCCCGAACTATCATGGTGGCAATTTCGAGATCGCCGGCTTCGGCTGGCACCAAGGGTGGAACGATCGCATCAATGCCGGTTTCACCGCCCAATATGAAGCAAACCTAACCAATTTCATCAAAGACCTGCGTGCCGAATTCGGTGCGCCGAAGATGCGCTTTGTCATCGGTGCCACGGGGATGGGCGACGCCAACCTCGACCCCACCGCCGTGGCCCTGATTGCTGCGCAAACCGCCGTGGCCGATGCAGCCAAGCATCCTGAATTCGTCGGCACCGTCGCTACCGTGGACACTCGGGCATTCGACTACGGAAACAATTCACCATCCCCGCCCAACGGGTACCACTGGAATTTTAATGGTGAAAGTTATTTTCATATCGGCGAGGCGATGGGTCTGGCAATGATGGATCTGTTAGCCAAGCCGTGATATGAGTAGAGGCGGCTTAGCTCACCCCCAACAACTGAGTGTTTCGACAACAAAGCGAGTAAGTCGAAAGCGCGGAAGAGCCATGAGTTCTGAGTTCGATCTTGATTTGCCGTGTGGAAGAGAGGATGCCATTTCCTGTCTCCATTCCCGGCCCGGCTTCGGGGCTTGCTTCCTGGGTCTTTGACTGCTGCAATCCTCCTCCTACCTAGCCAATTTTCCCATGCGCATTCTCCTCACCACCTGCAGTTTTCAAGACACCCCTGGCCCGCACCATGCCCTCATGGCAGACCAAGGCTGGGACATCGTCCGCGAACGCAGCCCGCTAGGTGAAGCCCGCATGCTCGAACTTGCCGGTGGGTTTGACGGGTTGCTATGCGGGGATGACGCCATCACCCGTGCCGTGCTCGAGAAATCCCTGCCCCGCCTCAAGGTGATTTCCAAATACGGCATCGGCCTCGATAAAATCGACATCCCCGCCACCAAGGAGTTGAAAATTCCGGTTCTCTTCACCCCCGGCGTCAACCACACCACGGTGGCGGAGCACACATTCGGATTGTTGTTAGGTCTAACCAAGCAAATCGTGACCACTGCCGCCGCCGCCCGCCGTGGTGAGTGGCTGCGTCTCACCGGCCACGAGATTTTTGGCAAAACCCTCGGGATTATCGGCCTCGGCCGAATCGGCAAGGAGGTCGCCAGCCGCGCCCGTGCCTTCGGCATGCACGTCATCGCCTTTGATCCATTCTGGGACGATGCGTTTGCCGCCACCCACGAGGTGACGCGTTGCGCCACCATGGATGAGGTGCTGGTGTGCTCGGATGTGCTCTCGTTGCATTGCAATCTATCCGATGACACCCGGGCCATGATTTGCCGCGATAAAATCTCCACCATGAAGGATGGCGTCGTCGTCATCAATTGTGCCCGCGGCGAGATTATAGAAAGCGCCGACGTAGCCGCCGCTCTGCACAGCGGTAAACTCGGCGGCTACGGCGCAGATGTGCTCGACTGCGAGCCTCCGCCAGCCGATCATCCGCTGCTTGCCGCTCCCAATTGTGTGATCACGCCGCATATCGGGTCGCGCACTTATGAGAGCGTCCCGCGCCAAGCGATGAAGTCTCTAACCAATTTGATCCACGCCCTCGCCGGCAGTGGCGAAACCAACTGCGCCAACGGCGTGATCTAACTTGTGCCGCTGATCCCGGGGCTGGCGCGTGCCTTCTACAGGACCATGACCGTGAGGCACTCAGGCTTTACAATGAAGCCACTTTACCCTTGGCTCAGCGGGCAGACATGATGAAACCTGAGGCCAAAACACCCATCGTACGGGCAATGACTGCGGAGATTTCCGCTAGAGAGCCCATCCCGGGGTGTTTCGATGCCACGGTCGTTGAAACTTTACTTTAAAAACATCAAAGCCATGTGGAAAGGTCGCTTCTCCCAAGATACTTCGTCCCTCGTCCAGCAATTCGGCGAGTCCATCTCCTATGACTGGCGGTTGTTTCCGCAAGACATCGCTGGCTCGATCGCTCATGCCCGAGGTCAGCTCACCGCAGGACTCCTCAACGCCGATGAATTTGCTGCCATTGAGGGCGGTTTGCGCGGCATCGAGGCGGATATCCGAGCGGGTAAATTCGAGTTCAAGACATCGCTGGAAGACATTCACATGAACATTGAGGCGGAACTGACCCGCCGCATCGGCCCGCCCGGTGCCAAACTCCACACCGCACGCTCCCGCAACGACCAGGTCGCCACCGATACCCGCCTCTATTGCCGCTGCGAAATCGACAGCCTTAGCACCGCCATTCGTGGCCTCCAACTCGCCCTTCTGGAAAGGGCCGAGCGCTATGCCGCCACCGTCATCCCCGGCTACACCCACCTCCAGCGCGGCCAACCCGTCACCGCCGGTCACCATTTCCTGGCCTACGTCGAAATGCTTGAGCGCGATCAGAGCCGTCTCGCCGATTGCCGCAAGCGTCTCAACGTTTCGCCGCTGGGCTCCGGCGCGCTCGCTGGCTCGACCATCAACCTCGATCGCCACGCGATCGCCGCAGAACTGGGCTTTGACGGCGTCACCCACAATTCGATGGATGCCATCGCCGACCGCGACTACATTGCCGAACTGCTGTTTGTGATGGCGCTTTGCGGTGCCCACCTTTCCCGTCTCAGCGAAGATCTCATCCTCTGGTGCACCAGCGAATTCGCCTTCGCCGCCCTCTCCGACGCCCACACCACTGGCTCGTCGCTCATGCCACAAAAGAAAAATCCCGACGTCTGCGAGCTCACCCGCGGAAAAACCGGCCGCTTGGTAGGCAATCTCATGAACCTGCTGGTAGCCCTCAAAGGTTTGCCGCTCACCTATAACCGCGACCTCCAGGAAGA